>BDTG01000019.1 GCA_002897695.1 bacterium BMS3Abin14 | reverse complement strand
GTTTCCTGGTATGAAGAATATCAGGACGACCCGCTGGCAAAGCTGGCCGAATCGGTGGTTGATGATGGCATTCTTCCGGATCATTATGACCAGATGACTCAGGCCGAGTTAAGGGCCTTCGAACACATGTGCCACAGGTTCGAAAAATATCTCGGGGAATCGAAATGAAAACAGGAACTATATGACTCTTGCATTTATTGTTTCAACACGCTTCTCCATGCGACTGTAACTCATCGCTTTGCGCTTCGATGCCTTAGCCTTCACCTTCGTGCCGTCCAGGCTGGACTTTTTGCGACCCTATCACCACTGATCAGGGCTTCCTTCTTGATACGGGACCAGGATTTGAGCTGGTGTTCGCGGGTGGTGGGTTTGGGAAGGGCTATCTGAAGTGTCGATTAACGAATGCACGACCGGAACCGGATTTCAAATACTTCTCAAATGCTAACGCTCTTCTATCATCTGGAATTCTGAAGGCCACCAAAAGGTCCCAAGGCTTAAATCTTGAAGTATGTGGCGATTGACCAAAATTGTGCTGACTTAAGCAGCGATTCAAATTTGATAGAGTCGCAAAAAGTTCATTCGAGGCTTTTTGCTCCACGGAAAGTGAAAAGCGTCGTTTTCACTTTCCTTACAAATCAATGACTTACGATGGGCGTCATTGATTTGGGCACCCCATGCGGGACGCGTTGATGACTTTTTGCGAAGTCATCAACTTTCGTGTATGGCCGACATAGTACTGTTTGACATGGTTGATACTCTGAATGACATAGACATATTTCATCACTCAATCTCCTGTGTTGGATTTTGAGTGATGTTTGCAAATAATCTGCCATTATTTTTTGGGATCGGGATGCATGAAAAATGTCAGGATGGCTTGCCAACCACCTTCGCTGAAGCTACGGCGGTTAAAGCCATAGTGCCAGCCGTCGCCACATCTGGGTGGTGCCTCCGGCAAGCAGCCTCCTGTCCGCCGAAGTTCGGCAAGCATTTGGACCACGGAGAACGAAGGAGGATCGCTTCCCGGTTCGGAAAGGATGGCCTGCCAACCGCCTTCGCTAAAGCTACGGCGGTTAAAGCCGTAGCGCCCGCCGTCGCCACATCTGGGTCGTGGCTTCGGTAAGCAGCCTCCTGTCCGCCGAAGTTCGGCAAGCATTTGGACCACGGAGAACGAAGGAGGATCGCTTCCCGGTTCGGAAAGGATGGCCTGCCAGCCGTAGCTTCCGCCAGGAAGCGAAGGCTGGTGGAGCTGAACGGGATCGAACCGTCGACCTCTTGACTGCCAGTCAAGCGCTCTCCCAGCTGAGCTACAGCCCCACACGATTAAGAACGTTTTTTATACCCCCTCACCCATTGGGTGTCAAGGCTGCGGGGGGGTCGGCTCCTTTTTCCCGACGGCGGCTTTCTTCGCTGTTTTTTTACCTGAAGTCTTTTTCGGAGCGGCAGGCTTCTTCCGTGCAGGCGCGGATTTGGTCTTCTTCCCGGCCCTGGTTTTCCCACCCTTCCCTGCACTCTCCTTCTCCAGTTTTTTCAGTTCCTGATCAACCCCTTTTATCTGCCGCAGCAGATCCCTGGTCTCTTTAACCGCCAGAGATGAATCTTTAAGCCACTCATCGAAATATCGCTCTCCCAGGACCTTGGAAAGCTTGCCCCGCTTGAACTTCAGCGTTTCAATGTCCACCCTCATCTTGGCGGTGGATGAAACCTTCGACGCCTCTTCGGCCCCGAGGCTCGCATACTCCACGACCTTGCCCCAGAACTCCTTCAGCAGGCCCTCGGCCGCGTTGCCCTGGGATTTTTCGGTATCCTCTGTCGTATCGTCCCTCTCTTTTTTCTCCGCATCCATCATTCCCGACCTCCATGTGATTTTTTACCGTGATCCGGATAATTCCCTGCTCCGGAGAATTGTTTTGAACTCCTGCAGGGAAAGGTAACAACACCCGAAGGGAGTGTCAACGTAACCATGACAAACGTAGAGTAAAATGCCATGAATGGACTATTATGACCCTATCAATGTTGAAACTTTCCTGTCTGTACACTATGATGGCGCGGGTATACTTTTGATTGGAGGCTCGAATGTCCAAGGTGCTGTCCAAGATACATAGCAGAATCCTGATTTTATCACTCACCGTTTTGGGGGCTTTCCTGGCGGCAGGATGTTCCGCAACCCTGCCCCCGGCATATCAGCTCAAAGCCTTTACTGGAGATACGCCTCGCGGAAAAATCCTCGCCATCGCTACGGATGGTTCCAGGGTTGTTGCAGCATCCGCGAAGGGGCTTTACCAGAAGGTGGGCGAGGGGAGCTGGCATATCATCCCCGTGCCCGGGATCCGGCACCTGAAGGCCATCTCATCCCTGGCCGTTAACGGCGATGAGATTTTTGTCGGCACCAAAGGAGAGGGCCTGCGCATCCTGTCCGGCGGCACCTGGGAGATCAAAACCTCAAGGTACGGCGGCCTTCCAGACGATGACGTCCTGAGCCTGGCTGTGGCCCATGGCGAAGAGGGCCTGAAAGGGGAAAATATCTGGGTCGGCACCTCCAGTGGACTCGCATTGCGACGCAACGGGAACTGGGAGCTCTACTCGCCGAACGACCGGTGGTTGGGCGACCTGGCGGGCCGTAAATCCAATGGGGATGGGGACATATACGTTGCATCCGGCTTTCGTCTCGGGCTTCCCGGGGAGGACAAGAAGTCGTTTCGGCCTCCCATAACCTCTATCTCCGTGGGCAAGGACAGGGTTGTCCTGGCCGGAAAACAGCTCAGGCTGGCTATCATTTCTGACGGTGTCGTTGCAACGATTGCCCTGGATGCGGATTATATTAACCGTTCGAACGAGAATGTACGAATCGAGAGTTTGTTTGTCGAACCATCGGTAATCTGGTGCGGGACGTCCGTGGGATTGCTATGGGGAGGGCTGGACGGTGTCGCCCAAGGGATTCCTTATCCATCCTGGACCGGTTTCGTACCGTCTAGATCCACTCTTTTCAACTCCCGCGACACCAGGCCATTCCAGTACAGGTGGCATCGTGTAGGCTACAATACCGCCGCAGTGAAAGGGATCACCCGGGACAGTGACGATGGGTTGTGGGTTGCCTTTTCAGGTGTGCCCCCCACTATTGTGTCCAGCCTGCATCTCAGCGGCACTACTGAAGCTGAGACAGGGACGGGATCCACCACGGCGATTCGGCGGTATGTCCATATCGACGAGTATATCGCAGGACGGCGAAAACCATACTACGAGGTCTATGGAAGAAATGTCGGCATATCGGACACTCCAACCGCCCTGGCCTTTGGCGAACCCGACGGAGGTGTCTGGCTTGGAACCACATCCGGGATATTCAACCTCGGGAAATAGACGTTGATACCAAGGCGTTTTGTTGCCGATACGGCGGCAAAAAAAGACGGCAGTCAATATGGTGCCGCGAGGAGTGGCTAAGAACAGGCCGGGGAATTGAAAAAGCATATCTATCAGTTCATACAATATCTGGCGGCATCGGTTTTTATCGGGCTGTCCGTGTATGGGGTTATCATCTTCATGGGGGGAGAGGTCCACACCAAACTTCCCTTCTGGACCTCCATGCTTCTGGGGTTAGGGGCTATTGTCTGCATCGCGGTGGTGGTGGTAATGGGTGGAATTCTTGATCGAATTATGGCGCAGGGAAAGTGAGGCAGGGGTTCAAATTGTTCCGGTTAATACATGTGGAACACGAAAGGTTGCCCGGTCAGCGGAGGACACCACGATGACATGCGGGAAGACAACGATTTTTACCATGGCGCTTATCGCTATTATTGCGATAGGTGCACCAGCGAGACTTTTGGCCGGCCCGGTGGAAGATGCGAAAAAACTTCAGGAATCTGGAGACTACCAGGCCGCCTACGATATTTTATCCGCTGCCGGGAAAGATCTGGACCACAGGCTTGACAGGAACACGTCTTCCATAAAGGGGCAGATCTCCGCGCTGGGTCGTGTCAATAACACCGATGAGATGCGGAGGATCAAGGCAAAAAACGACCAGCTTCTTGCCGAGAGAAAGAACATCAGGGCTCGGCAGACAAAGGTCAACAATGCCCTGGAAGAGATAAGCAGCACCATGGAGTACCTCCCGTACAAGGAGAAGGACACCATGGAGGCCTATTCGCAGTTCATCAAAAAACACCCCGACAGCCCTTTTGGCAGCGCGGCTGAGAGCAGAATGAGAGATCTGCAGTTCGCGCCATACAAGAAATCCGGAGCCCCTGATGGACTTCAGGAGTTTATCGCCAGGTACCCCGAAAACCCACACGTCCCGGAGGCCCAGAAAATATTGGGTGAAGCAATTTTTGAGTCCTACAAGAATAAGGGCACCCCGGAAGCCATGGATGAATACCTGAGCAAATACCCTGACAGCACGCACACGGCCGAGGCGAAAGTACTTCTTGTCAGCTTCCAATATGAGCCGTACAAGCAAAGGGATACAACCGAAGGGTACTCTGAATTTTTGTCCAAGTATCCCGACAATCCCAACACCGATGAAGCAAGGGCCCGGATGGAAGAACTACAGTTCGCTCCATATAAAGAGATGAACACGGTTGAAGGATATCAGGAGTTTATCGCACGATACCCCAACAATCCTTTTTTCGATGAAGCCAAAAAAAGCCTCGATGATCTTCAATATCAACCGTATCAGGAGCGGAACACCGCGGAACAGTACGCCGTGTTCCTGAAAAAATATCCAGACAACCTGCATGCCGGGGGTGCGAAGACGCGGATGGACGAACTGCAATATGAACCGTTCAAGGAGATGAACACCATTGACGGATACGAAGAATTCATTGCGAGCTATCCTGAGAATACGCACGTTGAGGAAGCCACTTTTGTTATTGAGGATCTGGAATATGCACCCTTTGAGGAGGATGGTTCCAGAAAAGCGTTGGAGGATTTTATCGAAAATTTTCCGACCAATCGCCATGTTCAGGATGCACGCACCGCTTTGCAGGGCCTGGAGGCAGCACAGCCCGCCCCGGCCGGGACAACTCAATAGCCTGAATAAGGCAGGGTCTGGGGTCTAGAGACCAGGAACCAGGGACCAGGAACCAGGGTCGGGATATTACAGTACCGGCCGCAGAACCCCGGCCAGATCGGTGATGATCCTGGCGGTCAGGCCCCAGACAGGCTGTCCGTCAAGAAGATAAACAGGAGGGGGAAGATCAAAGGCTCCTTCCGCCTTTTTGGAGGTACGGATCAGGGCGTTAAGGCCCGTGGTGTGAACGCCCTGAATCTCCCCGGGGTCGGGAGTAAAGTTGTATGGAAAGGGGATGATGCCGACGAAGGGCGTCACAAGGATGCCGGATACCACTGTGTTCCTGTCGCTCATTTTTCCCATTATCCTGACGTGGGCCGGATCAATGCGCAGCTCCTCCTCGGCCTCCCTCAGCGCTGTGCCGCGCAGGTCCCCGTTGTCTCCCGGATCCACCATGCCGCCGGGAAATCCCATCTGCCCCCTGTGGAGTCCGATCTCATCCGATCTTCGGATGAGGACAATCCCCATCTCCTCATCCACCACGTAAAGGGGCACCAGAACCGCTGCCCGGTACTGCAGGGACAGACTTTTCGTCCCGGCACTGTCTGGCCTGTAATTTGAAAACAGGTTTTGAATTTTTTCCAACATAGCACTATTCTAGGCTTTGACTGACATAAGGTCATTAAATATATTGTGGTTTCGTACCTTAATGTTTTCGTTTTTGAAAGGGGATGATCATATCCATGAAAGTGCTCGTAACTGATGCTATCAACCAGGAGGGGATCGACCTCCTCAGGTCGGAAGAGGGATTGGAGGTTGATGTTGATTTCTCCCTCAAGGGAAACCGTCTCGCGGAGGCCATTGGCCCTTACCACGCGCTCATAACGAGGAGCGGGACCAATGTTACGTCTTCTATTATCGAAAACGGCAAGAACCTCAAGGTAATCGGGCGGGCCGGCGTCGGAGTGGATAATGTAGACATCGAGGCCGCCTCAAAAAAAGGCATCATCGTCATGAACGCCCCCACCGGCAACACCCTGGCCGCCACCGAACATACGATGGCCATGATGCTCGCCTCGGTGAGAAAGCTTCCCTATGCCCACAACTCCCTGGAGCGCGGTGAGTGGGACCGGAAGCGGTTCATGGGCATTCAGCTTTACAAAAAAACACTCGGGATCGTAGGGCTGGGCCGCATCGGTACAGAGGTTGCCAAAAGAGCAAAAGCTTTCGACATGCATATCGTCGCCTTCGATCCGTACATCAAGCGAGACAAGGCGGAAAAGCTGAATGTCGAGCTATTTGACGATTTTCACCATCTGCTTGCCATGTCTGATATCGTCACCTTCCATGTGCCTTTGACTGATGAAACACGCGGGATGGTCAAGGCCGCCCAGTTCGAACACATGAAGGACAGGGTGGTGCTGATCAACTGCTGCCGGGGCGGGGTGATTGACGAGGCCGACCTCGCTGAGGCCCTTGATAGCGGGAAGATATTCATGGCCGCCCTGGACGTTTTTACCCATGAACCACCGCCTCCTGGCTCACCGCTACACAACCAGGAGCGCCTCATCGTCACACCTCACCTCGGGGCCAACACGGAGGAAGCTCAGAAGAACGTCTCCGTAATCATCGCTCAGCAGGTCATTAACGTTCTTAAAGGGCGTTCCTACGACAATGCGGTCAACCTCCCCTATGTCCGGGGGCGACTGTCATCCGAGCTTAAGGCCTATTTCGATCTCTCGGAAAAGATGGGACGGCTTCTATCCCAGATCGTGATGGGTCGAATAGAGGAGGTACAGATTACCCTTGTCGGTTCCCTGTTCGCGGAGGATATTTCGGAAAAGGTATTCGACTCGCCTTTCCGCTACCAGCCCTTCACCTTCGCCGTCCTCAAGGGGCTTCTTGAGCATAAACAGCAGGAGGGGGTAAGTTTCGTGAGCGCCCCTTATTATGCCAAGGAACGCGAGATCTCCATCATTGAAGCCAAAGCGGAAAGGGTAAAGAATTACAGCGACCTTATCTCTGTCAGGGTTACAACGGACCGGGGAGCGAACACCGTGGGCGGAACCGTCTTCGCTGATCTCAAGGGCAGGATCGTGAGCATCGATCAATTCCTGGTGGATGTGGTCGCGGAAGGTACGTTTCTCCTTTTCACCAACATGGACCGCCCCGGCGTCATCGGCAGGGTCGGGACCATTCTGGGGGAGAACCGTATCAACGTAGCCGGATTTTACCTCGGAAGGGAATCGTATCAGGGAAATGCCCTTGCCTGTGTTTCACTGGATAGCCGTGTCCCGGAAGCGGTGTTAGAGGAGATCAGGGAGCTCGAAGAGATCCTGGATGCCCGGGAAATCGTCCTGTAACTCGCGGGCGAGAGAAGATTTTGTCCTTAAGGCAGTACGCTCAGGCTCGCGGCCAGGATGTTGACCACGTAAAGTGGGTTGTGCAGCCCTAAGCTCCGGTCCTCCACCACGTAGTCGAAGTTGAAGGCGGCCCCCCTGACCGTGCCGTTCACCGCGGCCATGGCGGGCAAGTCAAACAGCCCCTGGGCGGAATCGAAAACCCCGCCATTGGCTTTAAGTTTCGATTGCAGACCGTCCAGCATTCCCTGAATCTCCGTCTGGAAGCCCTCCACCGAGCCGTCCATATCGTAATCGTTGTCCGAGAATAAAGTCGCGTATGCGGAACCCGAATAGACGAGGGATGAGAAATCGAAGGAACCGATGGTAGTATCCGCGTAGGAAAACCCGACAAAATCCGAGACAGCATGGCACCCGTTAAAGGACGGATCCACGCTCGTGTTCATACATCCTTCCAGCCTTGGTCTGAAAGTGTGGCCTGTCGTCGCCTTCTGGGGGAAGTCGTTCAGTGAAACATCCGTCACCTTGGCATAGTGACACCCCACACAGCCCGACGCTATATTCCCTGTGCCGGCGTGGGAAGAGTTGGAATAGGTGAAGCCCGGGAAGGCAAACGCGCCCAGAGGGCTGCTTGCGCCCTCGAACACCTCCTGCTGGGGGTGCCGGGGGATTTCCGCGGTCCCGGTTATCCCGGCGCCGGCCGAGGCGTCCAGGCTCCTCACGTTGTGACAGGCGCCGCAGAGCGCGGCATTCCTCTGTGTGTCACTGTCTCCGGGCGCGCCCCCGCTCAGCAGCATGGGGCGTACGGTCAGGCCCTGCTCATGGGACGGGTGGCAGGAGACGCAGGAAACCTGCGGCAGGCTTTTTGTCTCGGTGTCCGAAACGATCCTCCCAATCTCGGCGGGACTGGAGGCCCATGCCGTGTCCGCCCAGGCGTAGAACCGGACGAACCCTTCCGCCGTGTGGCACGCGGCACATGGTGTGCCCCGAAGCACGCTGGTGAGCCTCCCCCGGGATGTCTCGCTCGAAATGGTGTCCGAATGGCCGTCGTTAAAAAGGATCCCGGGACCATCCTGCCCATACCACTCGGCATACTGATTGGCCAGGATATCGCTATTGGTCGATCCGCCGGCGTGCTGGTCCGGAGCGTGACATGGTCCGCACGAAGACAGACCGAGGGCGTCTTCAAACGCGGGCACCCAGATAGTGCTTGCAAGTGGAACCCTGTGGCTTCCGGCGTATACAGGGTGGCTGGCAGTATCCCAGTACGCGTAGTGTTCAGCGGCGGAACCGTGGCAGCTCTCACAACCGACAATCGGTCGCACTGTTGTGGTGCCAAGTGCCGATGCCGTCGAGAACAGGTAGGAAAAGTCCGTTTCGTCCTGAGCGACCGGGTTGTGGCAGGAAGCACATCCGGCCGCCGTTCCAGCGACAGGGGACGTTCCAGCGACAGGGGAGATGTTGGTGTTAAAATGGGCCCCCTTCGACCATGAGTCAACAGGATCGAAGCCGGGAAATGCCCCCGCGGAATGCGCCGGAGAATCGTGGCATCCGGAGTAGAGGCATTCAACCGTCCCGACGTCGGGGAGAGCCGGAACCTTGTTACCCCCCTCCTTCGGGTTGTACCCGCAGGAGGACAGGAGGATCAGCCCCGCCGTCAATATTGTCAGAATTACCAGTGGCACTTTTTGCATGTCTGTGGCGACTCTCTGCGGAACTTGTTCTGAATGCTCCGCCAGTTCTTTGGATGAGGGCTTATGCTCAGGCCGCTCTTTGCTGAATGGCAGTCGGTGCATGCATTCCCGTCTGGGTGGCATGTCTGGCAGGCTTTCAGGGACCTGCGGGCCTCACGTGCATGCCCGGCGCTCCACTCGGTCGAGGAAAGCGCTCCCCCGGGATGGCAGTCCCGGCACTGAGCTAATGTAAATCCTGCGTGATTGGGAACACCGCTGCCGGCGATCATCAGCTCCCAGCTCTTCTGGTGGGAAATGATCTTACGGCCGGGAAACCGGGAACGGTAGCTGCTGTGACAGTCGCTGCAAAATTCCTTCGCATGACAGGTATAGCAATCGTTTATCCTCACGGCAGTGGCTTTCAGGGGATGGACCACGAGAAAATTTGAGGTGTGGCTTCGGGGCACGCTGTTGGAGCGCACCGTTCTTTTTGTCAGGTCGGTGTTCAGGTCCCCGCCCTGATGGCACCCGACGCAAAAGGAAAAATCGTGGCATTTTTTGCACTGCGCCCCCGACAACTGGGAATCCGGGCCATGTTGGGTTACCCACAGCGGGGTGTGTGTCTTCGCGGGACCCAGCGGGGTATCGGCCATGAATTTCTCATCATGGCATGGAGTACAGGAGGACACCTCAGGAATAATATCCGACGCGTCTTTTTCGTGGCATCGGGTACACTCCGTAATTCCGTTGTCCTCGTGAACCTTATGGGAAAAACGCATGGCCCACAGTGGCGAGGAAAGGAGCACCAACACCAGGAGGGCAGCGAAACCAATCACAACAAACGGCTTTAATCTTGGAAAACTCATCGAATACGACCTCTTGAAAACCTTTTAAATTCCGAAGGAGAAGGACAGGTGTCCCGACCATACGGGTTTGTCCATTATATCATCGCCGGTCTGTTCCAGCCTGACATCCACATTCGGCCCCGAGGCCGGCGACCATCTGCAGCCGATGTACGCGTTGTGGCCGGCGACGGCATCCTCACCCGGGTTGGAGGTCCGGCTGGCGTTCCCTCCCAGCCCCAGATCAAATCCGGGGAGGACGGCCGCTGAATAATCAAACCCCAGCTCCTTAAGATCCCCTTCCGAACCACCATACTGCGTGTATTCGGTGGAGATGCGGGAGCGCCCCGGGGACCAGCGTCCTCCGATTGTGTATCTCTTTCCACTGCCGCTCTTGTAGAACTCATCCGACAGTTTCCAGATATACCGCACCTTCGGACTGGGCGTAAAGAGGATGGAAAATGAGAATGCCTCTGCCTCATCCACGGCGAAAGCGCTGTATATTGAATCGGATTCAAACAATGGCTGGTTCTGGGAATACTCGATGCCCAGAGTGATGAGGTCCGGAAAATACAGCCGCGTGCCGACGGCAGTCTCATAGAGAGCATGGGACATCAGATCGTAGTTGATGTTGAAATAGGCCCTGGTGTACCTGAACCATGAGTAATCCCAGTCAATAGCTACCTGCTCAGTGCGCAGAGCTCCCCCCTCGAAGGTCCTGGCGTAATCGAGAGCCAGAACCATTCCGCTGATAATCCGGTAGTCCATGCCCAGACCGAAGGTGATCTCGTTGTCCGGGTCGAGATTTTCAACGTCCGACATGGCTCCAAGGCGCGTATTAAAGGTGAAGTCGCCGGAATCAAGATTAAGGGACAGGCCGTCGATAAGGTAGATATTTGTGGGAGCACTTACCATCTGGCGCCCCAGGACCATGGACGCGCTGCCATCCTTCCTTGCAATGGTCAAGGCCAGGGAATACAGCCTGTTTAACTGGCTGTCGCCAGGCGCCACCTCATCCTTGATGTCTGTAACCCGGCCTGAGCCCTCTATGTTGAAGTCCAGGCCATGCCACTGGCCCTGGGTGTTGAGCCTGAAATACTGCGAGACGGAGGAGTTGAAGGCACCGCCACTTTCGTCCCAGCCGTCCAGGGAGGTCACAGCCGAACCTGATACGCCTGCCCCCGCCAGGTGCGGAAGCAGGAAAAACAGGATTGCCGGCACAAGGGCCAACAGGGAGCTTTTACATCGAAAGTTCAAGGAATAAAGCCCCATTCTCATCGAGATTCTCTGGCGGCAAGCGTCCCCCCTGCACCCTGGTTAAACCCACCGCGGCGGAAAACATAGTACACTCCGAATGGGTCCATCAAGGTTTACAGCAGGGCCTATGGGTTGTCAAAAGGATTTAATGGCGGGTGCGGTTTAATGCGTCGAGGGAAAAGATCCTCCCGGGCTGAAGGGAAGGTTCCCGGTTTTGTTCCTCGGAAATCTCGCCGGCGAGATCAGACAAAACGTGTGCCGGTTCATCGTTCTCAAAAAAAGTGGCAAGGTAGTACGAAATAGTCATCAGGCGATATATTGCGTCTTCCACAATCTCGGCAGATCTGAGGGGGTTATCGGAGACATTCACCTCCCCCATGGCCCAGCTGAAATATTTGTCCAGGTCTGTTTTTACCTCAGCCAGATAGGTGGATATCTCGTTTGCCAGTTCTTCCTGAAATTTATCCTTCAAGGGGTTTCCTCCTTATCTTCAAACACCCTCCTGATATAGTTAAAAGGCGATTCTGTCAAGGAACTTCGGCTCCCCTGCCCGCATTTTCTTCGCCGTGCTCCATCCTGTCCGGGCACACCTGGGCTTTCATGACATGCCTCTCATGGAGCCGGCAGTAGATGGCTGTAAAGGTCATGCATGACCTGGCTCCATCCATCTCCCCTTTTGCGCTGGAGGCATAAATACATTGCAGGTCGCAGAACTTCATCTTCTCACCTGTCATCCCGGTCCAACAACGTCAGGTGGGCGCCGTCTTCACGGGACAGAAGTTCAAGCTTTGTCCTTTCGTCCTCCCATAGGGTCCATTCCTCCTGTTCCTTGTATATCGTACCGTAATGCCTGTGAATCCTTTCCAGGAGTCCGGCCAGACCCCTGGTTCGGGGCAGAAAAAGGCTTATTCTGTGAACCTCATTCTTCATTACCCCGGTCATAAGGTTGATCCGGCCGTGGCCGAAAAGCCTTGCACCGGGTTTCAGCCCGGTCTTGAAGAGGTCGGAGGTCTCGGGCTCAACCTCTTCCCACGCCGGGTCATCCTCCAGCTGCCGGAGGGATGTACCCAGATCCACCCCACACAGGGTCCTGGTGACCACACCGCCGGGCTGCCCCGTAATCTCGGCTTCTACTCCATCCAGCAGAACCTTTTCCCTCGTTGCAAAGAGCCGTTGAGTGAAGTCGGACCGAATTGCCTTCCTGTTCAACCAGAATGACGTCGCCCATAGAGCCAGACCCGCCCCAATGAGAGTTTCTCCCGCCATGGGCCTGACAAAAACCAGAATAAACCCCACGGCGAGACAGGCAACGGCGCCGGCCGAAAGGTAGGTTGGGACGCCTCTTTTCGTTCCCACCCCTAAACGACCTTACCCCGGTACTCGCCTATCCCCACCTTCACGGAGAGGGAGCCAAGCTGCTGGTTCACATCGCCGCTCCCGCATTGGGGACAGGACACCTTCGTTTCCTGCATCTCCGACAGTGACATGATCCTCTCGAAGACATCACCGCAATGACCGCACAAGAACTCGTATACCGGCATTTCCCTGCCTCCTTTTAACCTGATGTTTCCCGTGTGCCGCTATTCCTCCAGACCCTGACAGGCAATTCATAATGCTTCTCCACCCCGAAGGCAAGGGGGAAAAACGGGAGATTCAGCGGGTATTGGCAACCATCATTGCACATGATAGTGTGCATATAATACCATTAACCGGATATCCACCGGCCTTTTGCGGCATCGGTACGGATCGATCCAGGGGACATGTTAACTGCGCGCCCCTTTTTATAATACGATGAACGTCCCTTTCAAATACAGATCCGCCGTCGCCGGGGGCAAAGGCAAAGATCTTGCATGATGCCGGGGTTGGGTCCCATGAAATTTTCCTGATCTTGAACGAGGCGATCTGAAATATGGGAAAAACGGAAGACGACATTCTTTATACCATCCTGGTTGTGGATGACGAGCAGCCTGTTCGTGAGTCCCTGGAGATGATCCTGGAGGACCATTACTGCGTCTTCATGGCGAAAACCGGCGAGCAGGCCATGAGGAGGCTGAAAAAACAGGATGTGGACCTCGTCATCCTGGATGTTTCCATGCCCGGAATGGGAGGGATGGAGACCCTGAGCAGGATCATGGGCCTGAACAGGGCGCGTCCGGAGGTCGTCATGCTGTCTGCCACAGACAGCGCCCGCCTGGGGATTAAGGCTGTCAAGGAAGGCGCCTTCGATTATATCACCAAGCCGTTCGACTCCAACGACATCATCGAGGTGATCAGGAAGGCCATGGCAAAAAGAGCCCTTGAACAGGAGGTTCACTACCTCAGGTCCGAGATGGAAAAGCTTGGAGGCTTCGGAAATATCATCGGAAAATCACCCCAGATGCGGGAGGTGTTCCGACTCGTGGAGAAGGTCTCGCAAACCGGCTCAAACGTCCTGATTGCCGGTGCAAGCGGTACGGGCAAGGAACTCGTGGCCCGGGCCATCCACTCCCAGGGGGCCCGAAAGGGAGGGCCTTTCATCCCGGTCAACTGCGCGGCCATCCCCCAGGAACTGCTGGAAAGCGAATTCTTCGGTCACGAAAAGGGGTCTTTCACCGGAGCCCACGAGAGAAGTATCGGCAAATTCGAGCTCGCGAACAGGGGAATCCTTTTCCTGGACGAGATTTCAACCCTTCGCATGGAGCTCCAGGCCAAGCTCCTGAGGGTTCTGCAGGAAAGGGAATTCAACCGGGTCGGCGGCGCCAAGCTCATCCGCGTCGACGTCCAGATCATCGCGGCCACGAACATGGATCTCAAAAACATGGTGGCAAGCGGAACTTTCAGGGAGGACCTGTTCTACCGCCTGAACGTTCTCCCCATCACCCTCCCTCCCCTGAAGGACCGCCCCGGTGACATTCCCCTCCTTGTCAACCACTTCCTGAAGGATATCAGCTACAGGGTGAACAGGAAGGCCCCCAAAGTGACGCCGGAGGCATTGAAATTACTGGAGGCATATTCGTGGCCCGGCAATGCCAGGGAGTTGGAAAATGTACTCGAACGCATGGTGGCCCTCTCCTCGGGCGAAGGGTCCATAGGCATCGAGGATCTTCCCGTTGAGATCGCAACCACCGAATTTTCCTCCAATACCCAGACAGGCTCCTCAGACAGCCTGCTTGAAGCACGCGACCGGTACGAAAAGATGTATGTTCTGTCCGCCCTCAGAAAAACGGGATGGAACCAGTCCGAGGCGGCCAGGCTCCTTCGCATTCACCGCAACACCCTCCTCAAGAAGATGGCGGCCTTCCAGCTGTCGGCCCGGAAGGAACAGCAATAGCGGCCTTTTCGTGCACATGATCGTGTGCATACCAATTAACTCTCTGTAATTAAAGAATAATTCGTTATCCGAGGCTGTCATTCCCCCATGGCTGCACATAATGATGTGCAGTTGTGTCCCGGCCGCCTTCAGGGTCCGGCTGTTTTTACCCTTATATTTCAATATGTTGGGCTATTTTTCACCACTTGGCAGACCCCTTGCTATATTGGATGGCAAGTTCACTTATTCCAATTAACCTTATTCCCGGAGGTAAACACAATGAAGAAGCTAATCCTTTCGATCTCAGTGGCGGCGGTTTCGGTTCTTGCTCTGGCGACGGTGGTTCTGGCCAGTGGGGGTGGCGGCCTGTAGAAATTTTTAACGGGCAGCGGGGGTGTAAAAAGCAGGGAAGGTGGCTCCACACTTTCCCTGCTTTTTCATGTCCCGACTTCGGAAAACCCGGCCGACAGATCAAGGACGACCGTGCATTGAGTTGACAGAAGTACGCCAGTCGTGAGAGATAGTTCCCGGGGGTTATCCGCGACTGGAGGTTCTCATGACAGGCAGAACATTCGTTCGATCCGTTTCGTTGGCCCTTTTTTTCGCCCTTTCCTTTGTCCTTTTCCCTCCCGGTTCCCCGGCGGCCTCCCCGGCGCACCCCCCGGCCGAGGGGGTCTTCCGCTTTCCCCTCTTCTACGTCCCGGCCGGCCTCGATCCGGTCCGGGACAGCTCCGAGTCAACAGCTCACGTGGCCCAGCAGGTCTTCGACGGGCTGGTGGCCTTCGACCCCAAGCTGAGGGTCGTCCCGGGGCTGGCCGAGAGCTGGACCGTGAGCAAGGACGGAAGGGAGTACCTCTTTTCCCTGCGCAAGGGAGTCCGGTTCCACGACGGCAGCACCTTTGACGCACGGGACGTGGCTGCCTCCCTCACCAGGATCTTCCGTCCGGAAAACTCGGCCCAGTCCACGAGGTTCCTGGATAACATCGTCGGCGCCGAGGAGTTCCGGAAGGGCGAAAAGGACCACGTTGCCGGAATCCGTGTTATCTCCGACTACCGTATCGCGATCACCCTCAAAAGGCCCTACGCCCCCTTCCTCGCGGCTCTGGCCATGCCGCTGACGAAGATCGTCCCGAGCGAACTGGCGGGGGATGCCGACGACTCCCTTTCCAGACACCCCGTGGGGACGGGGCCCTTCCGGTTCGTCTCCTGGGAGAAGAGCACCATCACCCTGAAGGCCAATGACGGCTACTTTCTCGGCAAACCTTCCCTCCGCGAGGTCCAATTCATCTTCTATCCCGGTGGCGACCGAAAAAAGGCCTTTGCCGATTTTCTCAAGGGCGACCTCGAGGGCTCACCCCTCACCGGTGCGGCAGAGCCAGAAGACCTGAGGAAAAGGGGTTATAAGGTCCTCATCCGCCCCCGGCTGTCACTGCAGTTCTACGGCATGAACATCCATACACCCCCCTTCGACAACCGCCTGGTTCGGGAAGCACTGGCCCACGCCTTTGACCGCAGGTATTACGTTGCTACGGTCCTGGGCTCGAAACACTACCCGGCCTTCCAGATCATCCCGCCGGGCATGCCCGGGTACACACCCGATAATGCCCTTCTCGACTACGATCCGGTAAAGGCGGCCGCCCTCCTTGCCGAGGCCGGTTATCCGGGCGGGGCCGGCCTGCCGGAACTTACCATCGCCACCGCTTCCCGCTCCAATGTGGCCGTGAAGGAACTGGCGCTGTTCGCCAGGGATCTTGCCCGCCTGGGCATCAGGGTCAGGCCGCTGTTCGTCAAAAGCTGGGAAGAGTTTTCCAGGGGCCTGGAGAAAAAACGCTATCCCCTCTTCCGGTACGCCTGGTACGCGGACATCCCGGACCCCGATAACTTCCTTTCACCGCTTTTCGAAAGCGGGGGGAAGGCGAACTTCACGGGGTTCAGCGATCCGGAGGTTGACCGTCTGCTGGATGGGGCTAGAAGCGAGACCGATCCTACACGCCGATCGGAAATGTACCGGAAGGCCGAACGGATCATCCTTGAAAAGGCGCCCGTCATCCCGGTGCTCAATATCGCCACCTCGGTCGCCTTTCAGGGCTATGTGAGCGGCATCGATCTGCCCGCCATAGGGACGCCCTATCTGCCCCTCCGCCAGGTCAGGGTTTCGCCCGGTTCCTGAGGATCATCCGCGATGCGGCGCACGACCCTCCGGAGAAGGCTGACCCTTCTTTTCGGGCTGACCATAGCCGGGATCGTGCTCATCATCGGGTGGTTCGTAGCCCACCAGGGACGAAAGATACTGATCGAACAGTCGCGCCGAACGGCTGTCGAGCTGGCGCACAGCATTTCCGCTTCCTCCTCCAACGATTTCGTCAACTATAATTACGTGGCCCTGGAGCAGAAGGCCGAAGCGGCCTCCCGCAACCCGGACATCGCCTATGTCATCCTCTACGACAAGGAGGGCAAGGTGGCCGCCTTTACCGGGCAGGGTGAGCCCGGGGCGCATGAAAGGGCTGCTCCTTTGAGCAGGGAACTTCGCTCCGCCGGGGGCCCGGTCGTGGGGAGGACCCTTATCAAGGGGTACGAGGGACCCGGGTTGGACATCATCATGCCCGTGACGCTCCCCGGGGCAACGCAGATATGGGGCACTGTCCGGCTGGGGTTCAGACTGGACAATGTCTTTAATCAGATTCGCCAGGTCAACATGGTGATCTTTCTTCTGGGCCTGTCCGGGATTCTCGCCGGATGGTTCATCTCCGCCATGTTCACCCGCAGGATCACCGTCCCCCTCGGAAGCCTGGTGGAGGCCACCGTCCAGGTGTCTGAAGGAAACTTCGACGCGCGCATCGAGGCCGGGACAGGCGATGAGATTCAAAACCTGGCCGACAATTTCAACTGGATGGTGGAAAGGCTCCTGGAGCAGCGTGAAGGCCTGGAGAGGAACCTGAAGGAAATCCGAAGCCTCAAGGACTTCAGCGATCTTGTCCTTCTCTCCATAACCAACGGGCTGATTACCCTGGACGCCGGTGGGAAGATCACATCTTTTAACCGGGAAAGCGAGGAACTCCTCGGAACGAAGGATTCGCAGGCCATCGGCAGAAGCCCCATGGAAATATGGGGCCCGGATAACCCGCTCACCGGAATGCTGCGCGGCGGCGCGATGGACCAGGACACGGTTCAGGAAAGGGAGATCCGATGGGAGGCGGAGGACGGCACATTCAGAATCCTGGAAGTTTCCACAGCGCACATACAGGAACCCGACGGGCCGTCCGTCGGGCTGTTGGCCCTCATGCAGGACCTTACGGAGAAAAAATCCCTGGAAGAAAAGGTACGGAGGGCCGACCGGCTCGCCGCGCTGGGAACCCTCGCAGCCGGACTGGCCCACGAGATCAGAAACCCGTTGACGGCGGTCCGGGCGTTTGTCCAGATGTTTCCGGAGAAGTACCAGAGCGAGGTTTTTCGCGGCAAGTTCAACCGCATTGTTCCGCGGGAGCTTGACCGTGTAAACGAACTCCTTGAAAACCTGCTGGATCTTGTCCGAAGGCCAAGGATGCAGCTCGTGCCCATGGATATCTTTCCCTGTGTGGAGCAGGTTCTGGAGACTCTTGAACCGGAGATTCAGGCCGCGGGCATCGATGTTCGGCCCCTCAACGGGGCCGCGTCCCTGATGGTGGTTGCCGATGAATCCTACCTTAACCGCGCTATTTACAATGTGATTCTCAACGCCGTACAGGCTATGCCCCATGGCGGAACGTTGACGATAGAGGCCGTCAGGGAAGAGGAGGACGGGAAGACTCCAACCATTGCACTGCGGATATCGGATACCGGTATCGGGATACCCATGAAGGATGTCCAGGAGGTCTTCAACCCGTTCTTCACCAGCAGGGAAAAGGGGACGGGGCTCGGCCTCGCGGTTACCAACAAGATCATCGAGGATCAGAACGGGTCCATCGAGGTTGCCAGTGAACGCGGAGTCGGAACCACCTTCACTATTTTACTTCCTGAAGCCGAGGTTGATCAGGTCGGCCGTTCCCGGCCCTGATTCAGACCTCTCTTCGATTTGCCCGCCCCTAAGGGGGCGTGGAGTCTGACGGGGTTCTTCAACAGACTCCTAGTTGCCTACGTTCGTAGGCAGTCGTTTCGCCTGATTCGAATGCATCAATTCTAACATATTGAATTTAAAGAGATTTTAATAATTTCACACGCTGGCCCGGAATTTGCTAAATCAGGGCAGACAGCGGTTCGTCCGCTCTCTTAATAACAATAACCTAACCTAAGGATGAATTCAGGGAGGAAATGATGCGGGGAAAAAACCAGGCTGTACTCGTTGTAGATGATTGCCAGGGTATTCTCGATACGCTTGAAACGATTCTTGGCGACGACTTCCAGGTCATGGTGGCTCTGAATGCCACCCGGGCCATGAAGATCCTCAGCCGTGTTACACCGGCCATGATCTTTCTGGACTGTATGATGCCGGGATTCAACGGGTTTCAGCTCCTTCGGGAGATCAAACAGATGTCCATAGAGTCAAAGATTGTGGTGATTACGGCCTCCATTTTCGATGAGATCCTCGAGGAGATCGACTGGCTTGGTGTCGATGGGTTGGTGCAAAAACCATTTGATGTTTCCCAGATAATAGATGTCACCGAAAAACTCATGCTGCAGGCCTCGTAGGCACAGGGGTTACGGGCCCGTAGAAACCCATCGCTCATGGATGAGTCTGGAAACCGCGGTCAGCAATGCGGATCTGTCCGGATGCACACGGATCAGTGCAATGTGCACACTAAGTACACCCGTTTACTCCGCGGTTACCGCCCCCACACACATGTATTTCACCTCCAGGTACTCATCGATCCCGAACTTTGACCCCTCGCGCCCGATGCCGGATTCCTTGTAGCCCCCGAACGGGGCTATGGTTGTAGAAATAAGGCCCGTGTTGATCCCCACCATGCCGCATTCCAACCTTTCCGCAACACGCCATACACGGGCATTGTCCCGGGTGTAAAAATACGCCGCCAAGCCGTACTGGGTGTCGTTGGCCATCTGTATCGCCTCGTTTTCCGTGCCAAACCGGAACAGGGGCGCCACGGGACCGAACGTCTCCTCCCTGGCGATTAACATATCGGCCGTCACATCGGAAAGAATCGTGGGCTGAAAAAAGGTGCCGCCGAGTTTGTGTCTCTTCCCACCCAGGGTTATTTTGCCACCCTTGGACACCACATCCTGGATCTGTTCCTCTACCTTGAGTACCGCGTTCATGTCGATGAGGGGGCCTTGCTGGACATCTCCCTTGAGCCCGTCACCAACCTTAAGCTTCCTCACCGCCCTGGATAATTTCTGGGCAAAAGCATCATACACCTCCTCGGCCACGAGAAACCGGTTTGTGCAAACGCAGGTCTGCCCCGAATTGCGGTACTTCGAGGCCATAGCCCCTTCGATAGCCGCATCGAGATCAGCATCCCCGAAAACGATGAACGGGGCATTGCCGCCCAGCTCCAGGGAGATCTTCTTCACCGTGTCGGCGCTCTGCTTCATCAGGAGCTTACCGATCTCCGTGGACCCGGTGAACGTGAGCTTGCGGACCGTGGAATTTGAGGTCATTTCTCCTCCAATTGAGCCGGAGGCGCCGGTAATCACCGAAAAAAGCCCGGGAGGAAAACCGGCACGATCGGCCAATTCAGCCAGGGCAAGGGCGGAATAAGGGGTATAGGAAGCTGGCTTGACAACCATGGCGCATCCGGCTGCCAGCGCCGGAGCTGCCTTTCGGGTGATCATGGAAGAAGGAAAGTTCCACGGGGTGATAGCTGCGCAGACCCCAACCGGCTGCTTGATGACAACTATTCGCTTGTCGGCCTGATGCTGAGGGATAATGTCTCCGTATACCCGTTTGCCTTCCTCGGAAAACCATTCAACAAATGAGGCTCCATAGGCGATCTCCCCACGTGATTCGGACATGGGCTTGCCCTGCTCGGTGGTCATTATCACCGCCAGGTCTTCCTGATGCTCCATGATAAGCTCAAACCATTTCCGCACGATCCGGCACCGGTCCTGGGCGGTGCGGTCTCGCCAGGCATGGAAGGCATTATCAGCGGCCTCAATCGCCCTGCGTGTCTCCTCTGCCCCCATCCTGGGAACAGTGCCTATTGTCCGGCGTGTGGAAGGGTTGGTAATCTTGATCGTTTCCCCGTTGTCCGCATCACACCATTTTCCCCCAATATAGCACTGCTGCCTCAGCAGATTTTTATCCTTCAGTTTCCATGCCGCCATCGTTTTCTCCTTTTTGTGGAGTTAGTAAACGTAAACCGGACCACCACTCGCTGTTATTATACCATGTGGGTAAAACCATGCCCCCGGTATTTACCTTTTTCTCGCTTTCAGCCTGTCTTTCACCCTTTCGATTCGCCAGGATATTGCTTCCTTGTTGTCGTATTCGTCGAACAGGTCCTGGTAAAGGTCCAGAGCCTCCTTGAGTTTCTCCTCATCTTCCAGGGTCGAGGCAAGCCCGAATCGGGCATTTGTGATAAGTTTTCCATCGGGATAGCGGGCCATGAATGTAAGCCACGCCTTTTCTGCCTCTTTAACCCTGCCCTGCGTCTGCAGGACGGAAGCAATCTGGAAATATGCATTTTCGACGAGCGGGCTCGCCGGATATTGCTCTATGAGGCTCCTGTATTCCAGGAGCGATTGGTCGAAGTTGAGAAGCTCAAAATAGCAGGCCGCTATTCGAAACTGATATTTATCGTCATCCACCACCGAATCAAAATCGGAGATGAGTTTTTGATATTGAGCGATGGCCAGTTGACAATTGTCCAGCTTCTGCCCGAAAATCTCGGCGAGCGCCAGTCTGCTTTCCATGGACCGTTTCCCCCCGGGGAAACGGTCCAGCAATTCACGGTAGTCGCTGACGGCGTCCTGGTAGCGGCTCTGATACACCTGATAGATGATGCCCCTTTGATAAAGGGCCTCTTCCACAAGCGCACCCTCGGGATATCGCACCAGCAACTGGGTAAGGTATTCCACCGCAGCGCCGTCCAACCCCTGATCCAGCGCCGTCATGGATTTCTGGAAGAGAGCTTCTTCCCTGGAACGGGAAGAGCACGATGAAAACAGGGACAGCAGGATTACCACAAGGGCCAGGGGGACCAATAGTGTCGTTTTCAGCGCCGTATTCCCCGGAATGTTTTCCATGCTTCGCATCTGGCCTTCGCTCAACCTATTCCTCGCCCTCCTGAACCAGTGCGACAGACACAATATTTTCACCCGTGTCGGACATGTTCATAAGCTTTACTCCCTGGGAATTTCGGCCGTAAATGGAAATTCCCTCCACAGGTATTCTGATGAGACGCCCGGCATCCGTAATAGCCATGATCTCCTCTTCGGACCCAACCTGCAGGATCCCCACAAGGCTGCCGACCTTTTCGGTCACTTTCACCGCACGCACCCCTTTGCCTCCCCTGTGGATGGCGTTAAACTCCCTCATGGGTGTACGCTTGCCATAGCCCATCTCGGTAACCGTGAGCAGGAACGCGGCGTCGTTGACCAGCTCCATGCCGACAACCCGATCGTCCGAATTCAGTTTGATCCCTCGCATGCCCCGTGCAGTGCGCCCCATGGCCCGGACGTCATTTTCGAGGAACCTTATCCCCCTGCCCTGTCTGGTAGCCATCAGAACGTGGCGTAGGCCATCGGTGATAACGGCGGAGATGAGCCGGTCCCCCGGATCCAGGGCAAGAGCAATAATGCCTGGTGTCCGGGGGTTTGAAAAGGCGGAAAGGGCGGTCTTTTTCACGATCCCCTGTTCGGTGACCATGAGGACAAAGTGCTCCTCCGAAAATTCCCTGACCGGCAGATAAGCGGTGACTACTTCCCCCTTTTCCAGGTTCAGCAGGTTCACCATGGCCTTTCCTCTCGCGGCCCTGCCCAGCTGCGGCACCTGATGAACCTTGCGCCAGTGGAGCCGTCCGCGGTCTGTGAAGAAAAGGATGTAGCTGTGGGTGGATGCTACGAAGATGTTCTCGGCAAAATCCTGATCCCTCATGGACAGCCCGGTTAATCCCTTCCCTCCCCGGTGCTGGCTCCTGTAAAGACCGGTGGAACTCCTCTTGATGTAACCGGCGTGGGAGACGGTGACGAGCATTTCCTCGTCCAGGATAAGATCCTCGAGGGAAAGGTCCTCGGTGTCGGCCACGATCTCGGTGCGGCGTTCATCGCCGAAGCGGTCCCGTATTTCCTCGAGTTCCTCGACAATTACGGCAAGAAGGATCTTTTCATCCGCAAGTATGTTTCGAAGGCGAACGATCTCGGCGTTTACGTCGCGAAGCTCCTGCTCGATCTTGCCCCTCTCCAGGCCGGTAAGGCGGGACAGGCGCATCTCAAGGATGGCGTTGGACTGACGCTCGCTGAGACCGAACCGGGCCATAAGGCCGGTGCGGGCCGTGGGAACATCCGCGGATTTTTTTATGAGGTCCACCACCTCGTCTATATTGTCCAGGGCTATCTTGAGCCCTTCGAGGATATGTGCCCTCTCTTCAGCCCTGGAGAGGAGAAACTGTGTCCGGCGGGTGATAACCTCTACCCGGAAATCGATGAAATAATGCAGCATCTGGGGAAGGCTGCACAGGACGGGCCTGTTGCGGTGGATGGCCAGCATTTGAACCGCGAAGGTGGTTTTCATCTGGGTCATTGAGTACAGCTGGTTCAGTATCACCTCGGCAATCTCATCTCGTTTAAGCTCCAGGACAATTCTCATCCCCTCCCGATCCGATTCGTCTCTCAGATCGGAGATCCCTTCGATTTTTCTCTCTTTCACCAGTTCAGCGATCTTCTCGACCAGCCTGGCCTTGTTTACCTGGTAGGGCAGCTCGGTAATGACGATCCTGGTCTTGCCTTTTTCACGATACTCGATAACAGAGCGGGCCCTCATCTGGATGTGCCCCCGGCCCGTGGCATACGCACTTCGGACTCCAGCTGTGCCATAGATGAACCCCGCGGTAGGAAAATCAGGCCCGGGGATAATCTCCATGATTTCCTCGATCGTGGCATGGGGGTTCCGGATGAGGTGGATGCAGGCGGTGATGACTTCGGCCAGGTTGTGCGGCGGAACATTAGTGGCCATTCCAACAGCGATGCCCGCCGATCCGTTAACCAGAAGGCCGGGAAAGCGGGCCGGAAAAACCAGGGGCTCAGCGAGGGTGTCGTCGTAGTTTGGCCCGAAATCCACGGTATCCTTGTCGATATCGGCAATAAGTTCACCGGCCAGCCGCGTCATGCGCACTTCCGTATACCTCATGGCGGCAGCGGTATCACCGTCAACAGATCCGAAGTTCCCCTGCCCGTCAACCATAGGATATCGCAACGAGAAGGTCTGGGCCATGCGAACGATGGTGTCGTAGACGGCGGTATCTCCATGGGGGTGATACTTGCCGATAACATCACCGACAATACGGGCGGATTTCTTGTAGGCCTTGTTGTAGTGGTTACCAAGTTCGTGCATGGCAAACAGGGTTCGTCTGTGGACCGGCTTAAGGCCGTCGCGGATATCCGGAAGCGCTCGGCCCACGATTACGCTCATGGCGTAGTCGAGGTACGAGGTTTTCATCTCCTCCTCGATATTCACATTCTTGATCGGCGCGTCTATCTGTTGGATCAGTTTGCTCATTTCACTCCTGACAACGGTCCTGTCTCAGATATGACAGGGTCGTGGGGAAGTCGTCAAATATCGAGGTTTTTTGCGCTAAGGGCGTTAGTTTCGATAAACTCCCGGCGTGGTTCCACCGCATCTCCCATGAGGATTGAAAATATATCGTCGGTTCCAACAACATCCTCTACGGACACCCTTAACAGAGACCGTTTCTTCGGATCCATGGTGGTCTCCCACAGCTGTTCGGGGTTCATCTCGCCCAGTCCTTTGTAACGCTGGATGTTGACGCCTTTCCGGCCCCGGTTCATGATGAACGTTACCAGATCATCTATGCGAGATGTGCGAAGGAGCTCTCTCCCCTGTTCGTCCTTGCCGGCCCCGGTTACCACGAGTTCCGTCCCGATGATTTTCAGCCCTTTTGCCAGACGTTTCAACTCCCGGGTCTTCGGTCGTTTCAGGAGATCCGGGTTGATCTCGGTAACCCAGCGGGAACCGTTCTTTCTTGAGGTAACCTTGGCAACTGTGCAGGAATGTTCTTCATCTTCCGTCATCTGGACATCAACAGGCATGGCCTCGGGATACACCGTTTTCAGGTAAGCAACGATATTATCCATGGCCCGTTGCATGGCATCCGGATCCATGAGCGTCTGGAGCTCCACGCCCTCCAGGGTCAATGCCAGAACCACCCTCGAATCAACGTGTCTCTTTTCGAACCGTTCCATCAGTTCGACCAACCGGGCTGCGGAGGCAAAAACCACTCCCAGCCTGGCATTTTCGTAGGATTCGCCGGTCGCGGGCAATGTCACCTGAAGATCCTGCACTCCCATCTCCATAAGGTAGGCGGTTAACTCCTTCTCATCCTGCAAATACCTTTGCTCCTTGCCTTTCTTGATCCGGTAAAGAGGCGGCTGGGCAATGTACAGGAATCCCCTGTCCAGAAGCCCTCGCATCTGACGGTAAAAAAAGGTCAACAGAAGCGTGCGAATGTGGGATCCATCCACATCCGCGTCAGTCATGATGATGACTTTGTGATAGCGCAGCTTTTCCAGATCCACGTCATTGCCAACTCCCGAGCCGAGGGCTGTAATGATGGTGCGGACCTCCTGGTTTCCCAGCATCTTGTCGAAGCGGGCCTTCTCCACATTGATGATCTTGCCCCGAAGTGGGAGGATGGCCTGTATGCGACGATCCCTGCCCTGTTTGGCGGACCCGCCGGCTGAGTCACCCTCCACCAGGAAAAGTTCGGCGAGGGCAGGGTCTTTCGCCTGGCAGTCGGCCAGCTTGCCGGGAAGATTCGCCACATCCAGGGCCCCTTTTCGCCTTGTCAGCTCCTTGGCCCGGCGGGCGGCCTCTCTGGCGCGGGCTGCTTCGGTTCCTTTCATTACAATTTTTCGGGCTACCGTGGGGTTTTCTTCCATGAAAACCCCCAGTTTTTCGTTTACCATAGTCTCGACCAGACCCTTGAGTTCGCTGTTTCCAAGCTTGGTTTTAGTCTGGCCCTCGAACTGTGGGTCGGGAAGCTTGACCGATATTACAGCGGTAAGCCCTTCGCGGATATCATCACCGGACAGGGTGGTCTTTATGGTTTTCAGGAGATTGCTTGCCGCAGCATAGGCATTGACCGTCCGCGTCAGCGCCGCCTTGAATCCCACCAGGTGGCTTCCGCCCTCGTGGGTGTTGATGTTGTTGGCGAAAGAAAAGAGGTTTTCGGAGTAGCCGTCATTGTACTGGAATGCGATATCTACGGTTACATCGTCTTTTTCTCCGCAGATCGCCACCGGTTTTTTATGGATGGGAGTTCGGTTCCGGTTCAGGTGCTGTACAAACGATACAATACCGCCCTTATAGTGAAATTCGTTTTTCTTGTCGGTGCGTTCATCCTCAATGCTTATGAAAACCCCGGCATTAAGAAAAGACATCTCACGCAAACGCCTGGAAAGCACATCGAAGGAAAACATGATATCCTCGAAAATGTCCGCATCGGGCAGAAAAGTGACCTTGGTCCCCCTCTTTCGGGTTTTACCCACGACATTCAGCTTCCTGACGGGGTTGCCCCGAACATAGGACTGCTGGTAAACCTTTTCGTCCCTCCATATTTCCAGGTCAAGTTTCTCGGATAGAGCATTGACCACCGATATCCCCACGCCGTGCAGGCCACCGGATACCTTGTAGGCGGAGTTTTCGAACTTGCCCCCCGCATGTAATGTGGTCATAACAACCTCGGCTGCGGATTTTTTAGCTTTTTTATGCATATCCACCGGAATGCCGCGCCCATTATCCTCCACCACGATGCTGTTATCCACCCTGATGGTGACCAGAATTTTGTCACAATAACCCGCCATGGCCTCGTCGATGCTGTTGTCCACGGCCTCGTAGACCAGATGGTGAAGCCCTTCCGTAGAGGTATTGCCGATATACATCGAAGGCCGCCGGCGAACGGCTTCCAGACCCTCAATGACCTTGATCTCGTCTGCTGTGTATTGCTGCTCGGGGGGGGGGGTCTCTTTTGCCTTCATGTCAGCCAAAAACGTTTCCTCCGGATGGTATGTATGATCATGCCTTTGAAAATCGGGATGCGTTCTTATAATATCCCATACTTACGTCAATTGTGTCACACTCCCGTTGTCCACGTTAAACACGGATCCTTCCTCCCTGCTTAAAAAGCCGGATTCTTCCGAGGTCGTGGTAATAATAAATTGTGCCCCCATATTTCTGACCAGCTTTCCGAGGTTTTCTCTTCGCGCAGGGTCCAGTTCGGATGCCACGTCATCAAGAAGAATTAACGGCCAGACACCCCTTGTCTGCCTGATCACCCTGGCCAGAGCCAGCTTAAACGCCAGAACCGCCACCCTTTTCTGGCCCTGGGATCCGTAGCGGCCAAGGTCAAGACCTGTTTGCCCCCCTTTGTCCTGCCGGGCAACAAACAGGATGTTGTCCCTGTGTGGCCCCACGGTGGTGTGGCCCGTTTCCCGCTCCCGCTTGTTTGCCTCTTTCAGTTTATGGAGTATCGACGAGACGATTCCCATCTCCTGCGCATCCGGTCCGGAAAGATCCATGGACCCAACATATCTGAGGAATAAGTCCCCGGCAAATCCCAGAATCCGCCCCATTTTTTTCATCTCGGGATTGAGGCTTGAGAGAAGGTCCTGCCTTCTTTTAACGAGGGCCGCGGCGGCTTTGGCAAACGACTCGCTCCAGCTTTCCAGTTCTGTAGATGACGCACTGTTTCTTCGCAGGAGCGCATTCCGATGCCGAAGAACTCTCAGGTACTGCCTGTACTCCCTGACATAGGTTGGCCGGGTATCAAATACAGCCCGGTCTACAGTCTTTCTCCTTGTGGATGGAGACCCGGTGACGAGCCCCACATCCTCCGGGATAAAACTTACGACAGCCACCTCCCTGAGGTATTCCTCCTGGGACACGATTTTCCTGTCATCGAGGAACAGTGCCCGTCCCTGCGGGGTCAGCGCGAAGGCGGCTGTTGCATTCACCTCACCGTTTTGGATCCCGCCGGCCACCCTGCACGTCGTCCCCCCGTGGCGGATCATTTCCGCTCTGGTAGCGGATCTGAAAGACTTAAGCGTTCCCAGATAGCCAATGGCTTCAAGGATGTTTGTCTTGCCCTGCCCATTCTTTCCAGTGAGAAGGTTATATCGTAAATCGAGATGAACCCGTTGTCCGTCCAGGTTCCGAAATGATTTCAGGTCGAGCCAGAGCAGCCTCATCTTTCAGACGCGCATGGGCATAATGACCGCAACGTAGCTTGAATCCTCTTTCTGCAACACCCTGCAGGGGCTCAGGTTGTCCTTTAGCTCAATCTGGATTTCGTCCCTGTTCATGGAGGCAAGAGTATCCAACATATACCGTGCGTTGAAAGTAGCCTCTATATCGTCCCCGTCATAGGTAATCGGTACGGTTTCCGTTGCTGTGCCCAGGTCGGGATTGTTGGTGTGAACCGTGAGGCCCTGGTCGGAAAAAGAGAATCCTACAGCACGGGACCTTTCGGACGAAAGAAGGGAGACCCTCTTTATGGCGGACATGAGAATTTCCCTTTCGATAACAGCTGTCCCCGTTTTTTCGGTTGGAATAACCTGTTGATAGTTAGGGAAGGACATATCGATGAGCCTGGTGGTCAGAACAATGGTATCCTTTCTGAAAACACCGTGTTGTTTCTGGAAATCCAACTCTATGGATTCCTCTCCGTCATCGAGAAGGCGGCGGACTTCGATGAGGGATTTCCGCGGAATAACAACACTTTCGCCAGGCCGGATAGTCCCCGTCGCCGTTTTTTCGATCAAAGCCAGACGATGACCGTCGGTAGCCACCATACGGACAATATTATTCCCATCCTTCTCCAGCATCTCAAAAAGCACTCCGGTGAGATTGTATCGCGTTTCATCGGTGGACGCGGCGTAGATGGTCCTTTTAATCATCTCTTTAAGTTCCGACGCATTGAGAGTGAGGAATGTGCTTTCGTCATATGAGGGAAGAGTGGGAAAATCCTGGGCCGGCAGACCTTTGAGTTCAAAAGAGGAGTTGCCGCAGGTTATCTCCGACACACTTTCCTCATTAACACGAAAATTGATTTTCGCCTCAGCCGGTAACTCCTTGATAATCTCAAAGAGTTTTCTGGCGGAGATAGTTATCGCGCCCTCGCTCCTGATTGCAGCCTCAAGGTAGCCGCTGATGCCGACTTCCATGTCTGTGGCCAGCAGTTTCAGCTTCTCGCCGGTTCCGTCCAGCAGCACATTGCTGAGGATAGGCACGGTATTTTTCCTTTCCACGATGCTCTGAACACGGGATAATCCCAGCAGAAAAGATTCCCTGTTAATAGAGAATGCAAGCACCTGAATCCTCCTCTTCCCGTTAGGCTGCCTTCCCCTGTCTGCGCGGCCGGATATTGCGACGTAAACATCCCGCAACAACGAAGATGATTTCGGGGATTTTATGGATCGGCAACCGGTGTTTATACAATCCGGAAGGAATTGACATCCCCCCCCGGTACCCCGGAAAACCCAAACCCAAGAATCAGTGAGTATCTTACACACAAAAGGCTTTAGCGTAAAGCAACACTTAACACTTATTTTTCTGGACCATTCCGGAAACAAGCTTCTGGATGAACCTGTACTCTTATCTATTTATTAAATAAAACCAGTAGAAGTATAAGAAGGGCCTGGGGGTTATGTGGAGAATGTGCCCTTAAGTCTTTAAGACTTCAGGGTAATCCATGTGGAATATCCTGGGCAACGATCTGTGGAAAACCGTTCCCGATTCACAGGTAAACGGCCGGGAAGATAAAAGACGGGTATTATCAACAGTTTTTTCAACAGGAAATGCCGCTTTTATGTGTTTCCCTCGATATCTCTCGTCAGATTTTCGACAGTTTGAACATAATCGGGATCTGTTTCCAGAATGTTGCGGATTTTGTGAATGGCATGCAGGACAGTTGTATGATCCCGGCCGCCGAAATGACGTCCGATCTCGGGCAGGGAGAGATTGGTCAGTTCCCGAATAAGATACATCGCGGTGTGTCTGGGAAGAATAAGTGTTTTGTTTTTCTTTTTGGCTTTAAGATCACTTATTTTGACGTTGTAGAAAACCCCTACTTTTTTCTGGATGTCTTCCACAGTGATAACCTTGTTTTTCTGGTCAAGAAAGTTTTTCAGGGCTCCCCTGGTGAGTTCCATTGAAATGGTTTTTGTTTTATTGATGGTGGCAAAGGCGATTACCCTCAGGAGATATCCCTCTAATTCCCTTATATTGGAAGTCGTGTTCCCGGCCAGGAAAAGGGCAACCTCCTGGGGGATTGCAACCCCGAACTCCTCACCTTTTTTCTCAAGGATGGCAACCTTTGTTTCAAGATCAGGGGGCTGAATGTCTGCCACAAGCCCCCACTCGAACCGCGAACGCAGACGTTCCTCCAGATCGGGAATCTCACGCGGATATTTGTCGGATGACACCACGATCTGCTTATGGGAATCGAACAGGGTGTTGAATGTGTGGAAAAATTCTTCCTGCGTGCGTTCCTTGCCTGCAATAAACTGAATATCATCAACCAGGAGGATGTCCATGGTACGGTACGTTTCCCTGAACTGCGGCATCCTGTCGAAGCGAAGAGAGTTAATGAGTTCGTTCATGAATCTCTCGGAAGACATGTAACACAGACGAAGGTCGGGATTACGTTCCTGGGCCAGACGCCCTATAGCATGCATGAGATGGGTCTTTCCAAGCCCCACGCCACCATAGATAAAAAGGGGGTTGTAGGATCGCGCCGGATTTTCCGCCACTGCGAGGGCAGCAGCGCGGGCAAACTGATTGGAGGATCCCACCACAAAGGAATCGAAGTTGTATTTCGGGTTAAGTCCGCCGTTGGACATGGGTTCCGGCCCCGAAACCGGGCCAACTCCCTTCTTGCCGGCTGTCCGTGTTGATTTTGCGGCATCCGACGCTAAACCCCCTTTTTTTGAAACAGGAGTTGTCGTCCTGGACTTCTTTTTGAGGGGCGCCTCGTTAACGAGAATCTGCACCGACAGGGTTTTGCCTGTCAGATTGCGAATAGCCGAATTCAGGGTGCCGATATAGTGATCCTCGATCCAGTCACGGATAAAGGAATGCGGGGTTTCAAGAAAAAGATGTTCGTTATCCAGGCTTACAGGTGAAAGCGGCTCAAACCAGGTATTGAATATCTGGGTGTTGACCTCATCACGCAGAGAGACAAGAATTTTTTTCCAGAGCTCTTTTGCTTGCATTTTTCCTTGCTTTACATTGAGTTATGTACGGTCCAGACGGTATTTAAAAGCTTTCCATTTACACACAGGCTTATCCACACCTGTGGAAAACCAAAAAAATCATGTGAAAACAACCCTTTAACTGTCAGATAACACATATTTGAAACTATTTTTCACGGGGGCTGTTGAATTGTGGAACAGAAAGATAATAATGCGCTTTACCGGTAACTTACCCAACGAAAGCTCCGGTGGAAAAGGAACAACCCCCCATAGGGTATTGCAGGAAGAGACAGCCCCCCGGCTCCGATAAAAACGGGTCGTTCACCCCCGGTGGACAACTTCACAGGGGAACATCCCATATAGCAGAAGGTCGTTGTGTTATTCAAGGAAAATTGTCCACTGTTTCCGGCGGACGGGGGATTCATCCGCCGAATGTCCATGGGTAAAATCCTCCGAAGAAGGCAGATCGTCGAATATTGAAAAGACGGAAAACGGCTTGAATGTAGAACGTTTCTTTGTTATATAGTCACGTTCCGCAAGAAAGAAAAAGTCAACGCAATTATCAGCCTGAACCGGTTTAAAGGCTGAGGGAGGATATAACTTGAAAAGAACCTATCAACCCAGCAACATTTCCAGGAAGAGAACCCACGGGTTCCGGGTTCGCATGAGCACAAAGGGCGGTCGCCTGATCCTCAAAAGAAGACGTGCCAGGGGGCGAAAACGCCTGACTGTCTGAACAACACCTCATCGGTTCTCAGGTTACCCCGGTCCATTCGTATCCGCTCCCGGGCAGATTATTTGAGGATTCAGCGGGAGGGCCATGGATGTAGAGGACGGCTTCTGATTTTACTGAACATCGCCAACGGTCTGCCGACCTCACGTTTCGGAATAACCGTCTCAAGAAGGATCGGAAATGCCGTAGTGAGAAACCGTTTGAAGAGGAAGATTCGGGAAATACAGAGATTGAACAGATATCGGATACTTCCCGGGCATGACGTTATCGTAATTGCAAGGAACCCTGCCGGACAGGCCGCGTATTTTGAAATAAAAGAAGAGTTTATGCACCTGGCCCTGAAAGCGGGCCTTCTCGTGAAGGCCAAACCATGAAGCGCTTGCTCCGGACCCTCCTTCTTTTCTACAGGCGCTGGATTTCCCCCGCCATCCCGTCCTCGTGTCGTTTTGTGCCTACCTGTTCGGTCTACGCAATGGAGGCGTTAGAGGATCATGGGGCCTTGAGAGGGTGTATCCTGATAATTGGGCGTCTTGCACGCTGTCATCCCCTGTGCCGGGGAGGATACGACCCTGTTCCGCCCGCGAAAAAAAACGAAAGCGAACAGGGCATGTCCCTGAAGGCTGACAACTGATCGGAGATTTGACAAGTTAATGGAAGAAGATCACGGAAAACGGCTGATAATAGCCCTCGTAATTTCAATGGCTTTTTTGCTGGTCTACCAGCGGTATTTCGCTCCCTCGCCCCCGGTTACCGTGCAGGAGGCCGGAAAAGCTGCGAACAAGGCCGCATCACCCCGGAATACCTCCGGCATGGAGGGCCTTGCCGACACCTCAGCAGGAGCCGCATCATCGGGACCCTCCTTCGCGACGACAGAAAAAGTACCTGCCATCGCAGCTAAGGAGGAGACCCTTGTCACGGTCAGAACCCCCCTTTACACTGCCAGGTTTACCAACCGGGGCGCGGCCCTTGAGAGTTTTACCCTCGTAAAATTTCTGGAGGCGCAAAAGAATCCCAACTCCAACGTTGAGATGATTCATAAACCGCTGGAGGGCGACCTTCCTCTTGGCGCCGAATTTACAGGTGCGGGAGGTCCCCTGGGGTTCGGGACTGCCCTGTTTGTTGTCGAGGGTAAAGATCTGGTGCTCTCCGCGAGCGGCAAGGGGCAGATAACGTTCCGGTACCGGACGCCGGAGGGGCTTGAGATGATTAAGACTTTTTCCTTCTCCGGCGATTCATATGCCCTGAAGGCGAAGTTAAGGATCGTTAACCAGGGCCATGGACCCCTGGGAGGCCGGCTGTCCTTTTCCTGGGCTCCGGGGATGGGCCCTGTTCCGGTTCAGGCAGGCGCCGGCAGCAAGGTAAAGAGCCTGAGCACCGGGCGGTATGGCTATAAGGGGGCAATGGCCTTTGTCGGCGGCAAGACCCGCAAGTTTCCGGGAAAGAAGATTGAGGGCACAGAACGCTTTGAATTTCTGCCCCAATGGATAGCCAGCATGGACATGTATTTTACGGTCGCAATCCTTCCCATCGACGGGCTGGATGGGGCTTTCGTGGAGAAGAACAAAGACGGTCGTGTTGAAATAGGGCTCTACGCCCAGGCCCGCCTTGATCCGGGCAGGGAGTATGAATCAAACGCCACCGTCTACATAGGTCCCAAAGAAATGGCTGCCCTCAAGGCTGTCGACCCCACACTGACAAAAACTATCGGCCTTGGAATATTCGGGGTTATTGCCAAGCCCCTTCTGGACCTGCTCAATTTCTTCAATAAATATGTAAATAATTATGGGGTGTCCATCATATTCCTGACCATTCTGATTAAGATCGTATTCATTCCCTTCTCCACCGCCAGCCACCGATCCATGAGCAAGATGTCAAAACTGCAGCCCAGGATCAACGCCCTGAGGAGCAAGTATAAGAAGGACAAGGAGAAACTTAACCAGGAGATCATGATCCTTTATCGGGAAAACAAGGTTAATCCTGCCGGCGGATGCCTGCCGATACTGGTTCAGATCCCCGTTTTCTTCGCCCTGTACAGGGCGCTTCTCGGCGCCATAGAACTCAGGCACGCCCCGTTCATTCTGTGGATAACCGATCTGTCCGCAAAGGATCCCTACTACGTTACCCCCCTGTTGATGGGCGTGACGATGTTTCTGCAGCAGAAATTGACACCTACCACCGGCGATCCCAGGCAGGCAAAGATCATGATGTTCATGCCCGTAGCCTTTACCGTGCTCTTTGTCAACCTCCCATCCGGGCTGGTGCTTTACTGGACGGTCAACAATATCCTGACCATCGGCCACCAATACTTCATGAACAGGAGTTCCAGAGATCCGGTCGCAGAAGCGCTGCCGGCCGAGGAAGAAGGGAAGACGAAGGGGAAGGGCAAAAAGGGAAAAAAGAAAAGGGAAAAAGAGGAATCAAAATAGATTCCTCACCCCCCAACCGATGCGACCGGCACAAAATCCAGAGACAATAGCCGCCATATCGACCCCGCCCGGCCCGGGTGGGGTGGGAATGGTCCGAATTTCAGGCCCCCAATCCACCGAAACCGCCAGACGCATCTTTTCGCCTACCGCAACCTGGCTCCATTTTCCACCGACTCCCGGGAAAATCATGGTTGGCCATGTCCATCCCCCTGATCATCCCGGGGAACCCATCGATCAGGCTGTGTTTCTTTTCTTTCGGGCCCCCCATTCCTATACCGGAGAGGACACGGTGGAACTGACGACCCACGGGAGCCCCCTCGTCATGAAAGCCCTCCTGGAGGCATGTCTCGCGGCGGACGCCAGGCTTGCCGACCCTGGTGAATTTACACGGAGGGCGTTTCTCAATGGCCGCATGGATCTGTCGCAGGCCGAAGCCGTAGCTTCCCTGATCCATGCGCGCACTGACGAAGCCCGCAGGGTTATGTATAATCAGGTGGCGGGCTCCATGGGAAATGCCGTTGTGCGCCTCCGCGAAACCCTCCTCCATGCAAAGGTTGTTCTGGAGTCGGCAATAGATTTTCCCGAGGATGTAGAGGAGGCTGACCTGGCCGTGCTATCCGGCCTGCTGACTTCCGGAGCCCGAATGACAGGCACTCTGTTGGCCACCGCCGGCAGGGGGATCGCCATGAGGAATGGTATCTCGGTGGTGATTGCCGGAACGCCGAATGTGGGAAAATCCAGCCTTTTCAACAGCCTGCTGCAGGAGGACCGGGCCATAGTCCACGCGGCGGCCGGCACTACACGGGATTTCATCGAAGGATACATGAATATCGAAGGGGTTCCTGTTGTGATAGTGGATACAGCGGGGGTTCGCATGGGTGCGGACGGCGTCGAGGTTGAAGGGGTGCTCCGGGCAAGAAAGATGATGGAGCGCGCCGATCTACTGTTGGTGGTATTGGATTCCTCCAGGGAACTTGGCAGGGGCGATGCGTCTTTGCTCAGGGAGGCTGAAGGCGCCACCCGGATAATAGTCGCCAACAAGGTGGACCTTCCTTCCATCGCCGAGGGTCTGCCGGAGGGGACAATTCGTGTTTCCGCATTAACGCGGGAAGGGTTGGATGACCTTAAACAGGGTATTTTCAACACCTGTTTCGGTGGGAAAACCACTCCGCTTATGGACGGGGCCGTCGTCACTTCCGTCAGGCAGACCGCAGCGCTCAGAGGAGTTCAGGAAGGCTGCCGCAGCGCCCTGGAGTCATTGACTGATAATGCCGGCCTGGAGTGTGTCGCAGTTGGCGTGGATGAGGCCCTCATGCACCTGGGCAATCTCACAGGCGCCGTGACCACGGAGGATGTCCTAGATGAGATTTTTTCCCGGTTCTGTGTAGGGAAATGATAAGGAATGTCCAACGTCCAATGTCCAACGTCCAAAAGCAGGCAATGGGCAACAAGTCCAGTGTCCTGGAAGCAGAAAGAAAAGAATGTTTCACGTGAAACAATCCGACCGGAAGATTACACGGCACCGGGATCCTACGCACTATGATGTCATAGTGGTGGGGGGCGGGCATGCCGGATGCGAGGCGGCCATGGCCTCCGCCCGCATGGGGATGACGACCCTCTTGCTCACCATCTCCATCGATCAACTGGCCCATATGTCCTGCAATCCTGCCATAGGGGGCCTGGCCAAGGGCCATCTGGTCCGCGAGATTGATGCCCTGGGGGGGATAATGGCCCAGGCAATAGATGCAACCGGAATCCAGTTCCGGCTGCTGAACACCCGAAAGGGACCGGCTGTTTGGTCGTCCCGGGCCCAGGCCGACATGTACCTGTACAAGAACTGGGTCAGAAAGACGCTGGAATCACAGCCTGGACTCCATATCAAGCAGGGTATGGTGGAGGGGTTTCTGGCTGAGACGTTTTCCGGTATCTCTGCAATTGCCGGTGTGCATACCCAGGCCGGTCAGGAATTCACCTCCGAGGCTGTGGTTGTCGCGTCGGGCACCTTCCTGAACGGTCTAATCCACATCGGGCAAACCAGCTATCCGGCAGGACGGGCAGGTGAGTTCCCCTCCGTCTCCCTGTCCTCGGCATTGAGTGCGCTGGGGTTGACAATGGGCAGGCTGAAAACGGGCACTACCCCCCGCCTGGATGCCAAGACCATAGATTTTTCCAGGACCAGCCCCCAGTATGGTGACCGGGAACCGAGACCGTTCTCGTTTAAAACCCGGTCCATCGACCGGGAACAGGTCCCATGCTGGATCACACGCACAAATGAAAAGACCCACGAGGCCATTCGAGCCGGCCTGGACAGGTCCCCCCTGTATTCAGGGGTCATCAAGGGGATCGGGCCGCGGTACTGCCCGAGCATCGAGGATAAAATCGTCCGTTTTCCAGGCCGGGCAGGCCACCAGATCTTTCTGGAGCCTGAGGGGTTGGAGACAAAGGAATATTATCCAAACGGGATATCCACCAGCCTCCCGGTGGATATCCAGATACGCATGCTCCGAACAATTCCGGGGCTGGAGGAGGTTCAGATCATGCGGCCGGGATATGCCATCGAGTACGACTTTGCCCATCCCACCCAACTGGGGCCGGATTTACAGGTTAAGAATGTCAGAGGTCTCTTTCTCGCCGGGCAGATCAACGGAACTTCCGGGTACGAAGAGGCTGCCGGCCAGGGCATGCTGGCCGGTGTAAACGCGGCCCTGATGGTGAGAAAGGACCCACCCCTGGCCATTGGAAGAGATGAAGCTTACCTCGGGGTGCTCGTCGATGACCTGATCACGAAAGGGGTGACGGAACCCTATCGGCTTTTCACATCCAGGGCTGAACACCGTCTGCTCCTGCGGGAGGACAATACCGATCTTCGTCTCATGGAAAAAGGACATGGTATCGGTCTTATAACCAGGGAGGAGATAGGCCTGAAGCGCGAGAAAGAGAAAATGGTCTTCGAGGGAATCAGGGATCTGGAAAGACACCGCGTCACGGTTGACATGGGGAGCCCTCATCCAAGGGGAACACCATTCCTGAAGGTTCTCCGACGAACCGGCGTTGTATACGATGACCTGCAGAAGTATAATCCGAGCTTCATTCCTGTTCCGGGCAAGGGCGCTGCCCGACAGATTGAGATACAGGTCAAGTATGCAGGTTATATTCAGCGGCAGGAGGCTCTGGTGGATAAGGTCAGGCGCCTTGAGGCCATGGCCATACCCCCGGATCTGGACTATGATACCCTCGCCGCCCTGTCAATGGAGGTCCGGGGTCGGTTGAAGACGGTTCTGCCCCGCAATCTCGGTCAGGCATCAAGAGTTCCCGGGGTCACACCGGCGGCCGTTTCGGCGCTTATGGTGTATATCGAGGGGAAGGGTCGAAGGGGAAAGACAGGGCGGGAGTGAAGGAAAATCATCGCAACAATTGAAAAAAAAACTCTGGCGAGCGCCGGCCCATTGGAGCGCGGCCGATTTGCGGAGGTCCTGGCCTCCGGCGCGGCTCTTGTCCCGGTTGATCTGGATCCCGCGGCAGTGGACCTTTTCTACAGTTATTACATGGAGCTCGTTCGCTGGAACAGGCGCATTAACCTCGTATCCCGCAGGCAGCATGACTGGATAGGAACTCATTTCCTGGATTCCCTCGCTCCACTTGGAATGGGCTTGATATCCGGACATGAAAAAGCGCTTGACCTGGGTTCCGGAGCGGGGTTTCCAGGCCTGCCTCTGCGGATTGCGAGCCCGGGGCTTCGGATTTTTCTGGCCGAGGCCTCGACCAGAAAGTGTGCTTTTCTCCGCCACGTTGTTCACCTGCTTGAACTGGATGCCGTGAAAATACTGGAGGGCCGTTCCGAGGACTTCCAGGAGCAGGCCACCATAAAGGGGGAGATGGATCTGGTCCTTACCAGGGCGGCGGCCAGGCCGAAAAGGATTCTTTCCTGGGCGCTTCCATTCCTGAGACCGGGAGGCAGGATTCTGATCTACACCGGCAGGGATCTGGTGGATAATAAAGTGGGCAATGTCCATCCATACCGAGGATCCGACGGGCACGGAGATCGTGTAATCTGGGAGGTGTTCGCCGAAGACATACAGGTTGTTGATCTGTGAGGAAAGCGAGGATGACACTTTGCGCTTTCCGCGGAGTCAAAAGCCGTGAATGGGCCTTTTGCAATCCTGTCACAGACCGATGGGAGAGAGATTTCTTTGGACATTTCACTTCCTGTATATTAGTTTTCACGTTTCCCGGATTCAGGATCGTAGCCCCGGGCGCAGGTGTGGTGGCCTTGCAAAAAAATCATCAAAGCGCCCACCCGTGAGGCGTGGATGAAACTAAAGAACGGGTCGCACCGTTCGGAACCGGCCGCCGCTCGAAACGAGGAGCATGCAGTGTGTTTACTAATTGAAAACAAAGACAAATATCATGATTAACTTATTTTTCATATCCGCAGCGTCAACCCTCATGACACTGCATCCGCATGCTTTTGTGTGGAGAAGGCGAGTGGATTGAACCCATGGGCAAGATAATAACAATCGCCAACCAGAAGGGCGGAGTGGGCAAAACCACCACGGCAATAAATCTCGCCGCCTCACTGGCCGTGGCCGAACGCCGCACGCTTCTGGTAGATATGGATCCCCAGGCCAATGCCACCAGCGGTCTGGGCGTGGATGCATCCGGCCTAACCGGCTCGGTATATCAGGTGCTCATTGAGAAGCAGTCGGTTGAGGGAGCCGTTGTGGACACGGAACTCGATTTTTTAAAACTCGTTCCCTCCCACGTGGACCTCATCGGCGCGGAGCTGGAGATGGTCAGTGTTATTTCCAGGGAAACCCTTCTTGCCCGGGCCCTGGAGGGGGTTAAGGACCAATACCGCTATATTATTATCGACAGCCCCCCGTCCCTTGGCCTGCTGACCTTGAATGCACTGACAGCATCCGACACCGTACTGGTGCCCCTTCAGTGCGAGTATTACGCCATGGAGGGGCTGGGCAAACTTCTCAATACCATCAAGCTTGTCAGGTCCGCCCTGAATCCAGGGTTGACGCTTGAGGGGATACTTCTGACAATGTTTGATCCCAGGAATAATCTGTCCCACCAGGTTGCCACTGAGGCGAGGTCCTTCTTTGACGACAGGGTGTTCAGGACGGTAATACCAAGAAACGTTCGGCTCAGCGAGGCCCCAAGCCATGGCAAGCCGGTTATTCTTTACGATATCCGATCTGCCGGGTCCAGGGCCTACCTGGAACTAGCAAAAGAGATCCTCAGGGGATGACAAGCATGACGACTGAACGAAAAAGACAGGCCCTCGGCAAGGGGTTGGGCGCCCTGATTCCCGGTATGGAGAACATCGTTCAACATGGTGAACTGCTGGTTGTGTCCGTTGAGGAGGTTTTTCCGAATTCCGACCAGCCAAGGAAAACTTTTAACCGTGGAGCGATGGCCGAATTGACCGCCTCAATCCGGGAAAAGGGTATCCTGCAGCCGCTGCTGGTCCATCGGGTGCCGGGGGGCTATGAATTGCTTGCCGGTGAGCGGCGCCTCAGGGCTGCGAAGCTCGCGGGCCTGAAAACGGTGCCCGTAATCCTGAAAAAATATCCGGAGGACCAGAAGCTGGAACTGGCTCTCATCGAAAACATTCAGCGTGAGGACCTGAATCCGCTTGAGGAAGCAGGGGCCTATGGGGAGCTTCAGGAGCGGTTTGATTATACCCAGGAACAGCTTGCAGCCCGCCTCGGCAAGGATCGCGCCACGGTGGCAAATGCTCTCAGACTGCTCAAACTTCCTGAATTCGTGAAGGAAAAGCTGTCAGAGGGTTCCATATCGGCGGGACACGCCCGAGCCCTGCTGGGGGTTAAGGACATGGGGGAAATGCGGGAGGTACTCGGCCAAATACTGAAAAGAGGGCTGTCGGTGCGGGAAGTGGAACGGGTCGTGAGGGGGATGCGATCCTCCCCCGGGAAAATGTCCGGGACTCGGGATGTTTCGCCCGATACAAGAGCTCTTGAAAGCAGGATGGAAAAGTGCCTGGGTTCAAAGGTCCGCCTTAAAATCGGTAAACAGGGTGGACGTATCGAGATCATCTGTGCCGACTCCGAGGAACTCGATGGTGTGATAGACAGAATCCTTGAAGGTGTCTGATGATGGACTTTTGGGGAATAGCCGGAATGGAGGAAAAACAATGAACGGAAAGAAGGAAAAGCCCAGCGGTGCGGCCAGGGGAGAGATCAAGGCCTTTCTGGGGGAAGGAACGGATTTCAAGGGCATCCTCACCTTCGAGGGGACCGTCCGTGTAGACGGAAAGATGGAGGGGGAGATTATTACGAAGGATACACTGGTCGTGGGTGAAAGCGCCATTATCAATGCCGAGATCCAGGTACAGACCATCGTGATAAGCGGCATGGTAAAGGGAAATATCACCGCAACGGGGAAAGTGGAGGTACATACCCCGGGAAAGGTCTTCGGCAACATCAAGACCCCCAGCCTGTACATTGAGGAGGGAGTGGTCTTTGACGGAAGCTGCGTCATGATGCAGGGTGAGGCCAGGGTATCCCCCATCGGACCCATGAAGGAAAACAGCGCCGGCAGGAACGCAAAATCTGCGGCGCTAAAAACCGATTGATGAAAACCATGGGATACAGTATATTGCATACCGATTTATGAGCGGTGTGGTTCAGATATTCGCCGGATTTGTCAGGAAGATTTTTTTCAGGGCCCTCGCCATAATACTGCTTTCGGTTGGTGCTTTTGTCCTGATGGGCCATATGTCCTGGGCCAAGGGGGCCGCACTGGGAGGGGCCGCGAGCCTGGTAAATTTCCTCGCCATGGCTGGGCATATACCTCGGCACGCCGTGAAGGTGGGGTCCGGAGGGCAGCGGTCCGCTGCGGGGCGTTACGCCCTGAGGATGACAACAGCCGGGGCGGCCCTCGTTGTGGCAGCGTCAGTGAAAGGGATCGCCCTGGGGGCCGCAATACCCGCGCTGTTCACTGCCCAGGCAGTTCTCATCGCGGGGGAGTTAGCCGGAAGTACAGGCCGGAAGGGCGAAATGGATAAAAGATGATGGTGACATGGCAGATCTGACCTACATCCCCAGATATTCGTTTGATCTGTTCGGCCTCCACCTGACTGTCAACACGGCCACGCTGTTTAATACGTGGCTCGTTATGGCCTTTCTGGTAATCGTGGCATTTCTCGCGACAAGGGGCCTCAAGCAGATCCCGGGCCCCCTCCAGCGGATAGTGGAGCTTTATGTTTCCGCCATGGACAGGCTTGTCAGGGACACCCTCGAGACTACCAGCCGAGGCTACCTGCCACTAATCGCAACCATGTTTGTTTTCCTGGTCGTGTGCAACTGGCTGGGGATCATCCCGGGGCTTGAAGAGCCCACAAGAGACCTGAACACACCGCTGAGCCTCGGGATCATGGGTTTTGTCCTCACCCATTTCGCGGCTGTCAGGGAAAAAGGGATAGGGAAATACCTCAAGGAATACGCTGAACCCTTCTTTGTGATGGCTCCGCTGAATGTTATCGGAGAGCTGGCCAAGGTCATATCCATCTCCTTCCGGCTGTTCGGCAATATCATGGGGGGAGCCATCATTATCATCGTGGTATCCCACATGGTGTATAATCTGGTTTTGCCGCCGTTTCTTAACGCATTTTTCGGGCTTTTTGTCGGCACAATCCAGGCTTTCGTTTTTACCATGCTCACGATCACGTATATAGCCGTGGCGACTAAATAGTTAATGACTATTTTACAGTTCCATCAAATCAGGATTGGCCTGGTCCGAAAAGGTTTTAAAGAGGCCGCAAGAGAGGGTTTATGGATCTAATCGCAACCGAGGAGCTCGTCAAGGCCCTGTCAATGGCGGGGGCCGGCCTGGCAATCGGTCTCGGTGCCATTGGCCCGGGAATCGGCGAGGGCCTGTCTGCCGGAAGCGCAACCCTGGGTATCTCCAGACAGCCGGGGACTTCTTTCGACCTGTTTCGCATCATGCTCGTCGGCCAGGCAGTGACGGAAACCTCGGGTATCTTCGCGTTGGTGGTCGCCATCCTGCTCCTTTTCGGGAACTATCACGGAGTTCCCCTTATTGACGGTTTCAGCGCCCTGGGGGCCGGCCTCTCAATCGGGGCGGCGTCCTTGGCCTCCGGTGTGGGGGCGGGGTTTCCCGCTGCCCGGGCCTGCGAAGCTATCGCCCGGCAGCCATATCTCAGGAGCAGCTTCACCACCATGATGCTCATAGGCCAGGCGGTAACCCAGACCCCGGTAATTTTCGCATTGCTTGTTTCATTTCTGCTGCTCTTTCTTCCGGCAAGGCCCGATGCCGGCATCGTTGATTTTGTGGCAATGCTTTCAGCGGGACTCTGTATGGGATTCGGAGCTGTAGGGCCATCCATCGGATCCGGGATAGCGGCGGAGGCGGCCATTATTGGAGTCAGAAGCCACAAGGACCCGATCAATTCGGTAGGTCTGCTGACCAGGGTCATGCTTCTGGGCCAGGCGGTGGCGCAATCGACAAGCATCTACGCCATGGTTGTGGCTTTTGTCCTCATAATATTGAGCTAATCGCCGAAGTTTTCTTGTAACTAAATCATTTCAGGAGGAACAAAATGACAGGAATTACCGGGACGGAATTGATCAGGGCAGCGGCACTGCTCGGCGCGGGGATCTCCATGGGGTTCGGGGCCATTGGCCCGGGAATCGGCGAGGGTTTTGCGGCCGGCAAGGCCTGCGAGGCTATCGGCAAAAATCCCGCCGATGCCGGACTGCTTACACGAACCATGCTGGTGGGACAGGCTGTTTCCGAGTCCACCGGGATCTACGCCCTCGTGGTGGCGCTTCTCCTTATCTTCGTGGTCAATGGTTGATATGGTCGCAAAAAGTCCACCTGTCTGCGTGCAACGCACAGGCAGGTTCGTGGCTTTTTGCTCAACGGAAAGTGGAAAATGTCATTTTTACTTTCCTTGCAAATCAACAACTTGCGTTGCAAGCTATTGATTTGGGCGCCCTCCCCGGGCACTTTGATGACTTTTTGCGAAGCCATCAAAGGTTGATGGTTTTTGACGACCTTGTCACAGGGATAAAGCCCTGTGGCAGCCTGACAGGGAAAAACTGTTGACAGGTAAAGACCGTTTTATTACTTTTATGCATTCTTTAACCGAATATTGCGTGTTTTTTTGTCCGGGTAAGCGGAGGCACACTTGATTAGCGTCAACTTTACCTTACTTGTCCAGCTGGCCAACTTCCTGATTCTGATGGTTGTTCTCAATTTTTTGCTGTTTAAGCCAATCCTCAGGGTGCTGGATGAACGCGAGAAGCTTGTGAAGGACGCGGCGGAGATCAAGGAGCGGTTAGGCGGACTGGCGGATGAAAAGATCACTGAATATGAGTCTAAACTTTTTTCCGCCAAGCAGGAATCCATGTCCATAAGGGCGACATCCCGAAGCGAGGCGCTCGGTGGATTCCGCAAGATTCTTCAGGATACCAAGGCGGACAATGCGAAGGAACTCGATGCCGCTCGAAAGGCATTGTCCATTCAGGCCGATGAATCCAGGAAAACACTGAAGGCGGAGGTGGAGAGCCTGGCCGGCAGGGTCGCCTCAAAGCTGATGGGCCGGTCCATGGGGGGCGGTGAGTGATGTCCAGAAGATCTGTCCGGATCATTCTGCTGCTTGCCTGCGGCCTGGCGATCCCGGCCGTTTCCCTGGCCGCGGGTGGTGATGGCGGAGGAGGGCGTTCGATTTACGATCTCATCATGCGGTTCGTGAACTTCGCCATCCTTATGGGGATCCTGATATACTTTGCCCGCAAACCGATTGCCGATGGCATCAGAGGAAGCGTAGAATCGGTCCGCAAGATGCTCAATGAGGCCGAGGCCTCCAGGCAACAGGCCGAGATCAAGATGAAAGAGGCGGAGGAGCGGCTTGCGCGGGCGGATCAGGAGATGGACGCGCTTATCAAGACCGCCAGGCAGGAAAGCGAGATGGAGAAGGAGAGGATTCTTGGCGAAGCGGAGGAGGCTGTGGAAAGGCTTAAAAAAGAGGCCAAACAGTCCATCCTGCAGGAGTTGAAAAAAACGCAGGAAATTCTGAGAAAAGAGGCGGCCGAAACGGCAGTGGCCATCGCTGAGGAGATCATACGGGATAGGGTAACCCCTGATGATCAGAGCAGATTTGTCGACGAATGTCTGAACAATCTGGAGGCAGCCAAGCAGTGATCGGTCAAGTTCTCGCAAAGCGTTATGCCCAGGCAATAATAGATCTGGCGACGGAAAAGGGCCTTGTTGTCGAAATCGGGGAGGATCTTAAAGTTGTCGCGGGCCTCTTTACCATAAGCCCCGACCTGGGGAACCTCTTTTTCGATCCAACCGTTTCCCTTGACGCAAAAGAGAAGGTCCTGAGCAGTATTTTCAAAAAGATCGCTATAGGGGAAACGGCCAGAAAATCCGTGTTTGTACTGCTTGAAAAGAACAGGATCGACGGAATCGGTGAAATTTCGGAGGCGTACCATCGCCTCTGCGATCTGAGGGAAAATCGTATAAGGGCGAGGGTGGTCGTTGCCGCGCCGCTTGGCGATAATGACAAGAAAAGGATTCATGACGCGCTTTCCGAAATCTCGGGCAAGGAGATCATTCTGAAGATTGAAGTTGACGAGAACATTCTCGGAGGGATGGTAGCCTACGTTGGAAGCCGGGTTTACGACGGAAGCATAAGCAATCAGCTACAGGAGTTAAAAGATACCCTTAGCAAGGGGAGATAGTCCGAATGCAAATTAAAGCGGAAGAGATCACCGAGATAATCAAAAAACAGATCGAGGGGTTCGAAAAATCCATCGATGTGAAGGAAACGGGAATCGTCCTGTCCACCGGAGACGGCATCGCCCGGGTTCATGGTCTTGAAAACGCCATGGCCGGAGAACTCGTGGAGCTGCCCGGTGAGGTCTTCGGAATGATCCTGAACCTGGAGGAGGACAACGTCGGTATTGTTCTTTTTGGTGAGTACCAGCTCATCAAAGAGGGTGACGTCGTCAAGCGCACCGGCCGGATCGTGGAAGTGCCTGTCGGCGAGGAACTGCTGGGGAGGGTTGTAAATCCTCTGGGGCAGCCCATAGACGGGAAAGGGCCCATCGAGACCACAAACACCCGTTTAGTTGAGGTTATCGCGCCCGGCATTGTCAAAAGGCAGCCGGTTAGGGAACCCCTCCAGACAGGACTGAAACCGGTTGACTCCATGATCCCCATCGGCCGCGGCCAGAGGGAGCTGATCATCGGAGACCGTCAGACGGGCAAGACCGCCATTGCCATTGATACCATTATCAACCAGAAAAACGCTGACGACCCTGTTGTCTGCATCTATGTTGCCATCGGGCAGAAGGACTCCACGGTTGCGCGGGTTATCGCGGTCCTCGATGAGCACGGGGCTATGGATTATACCATCGTGGTTTCCGCCTCCGCGAGCGAGCCGGCGCCGCTTCTGTTTATTGCGCCATTTGCAGGATGCGCCATGGGAGAGTATTTCCGGGACAATGGGCAGCACGCGCTCCTCATATATGATGATCTTTCCAAACATGCGGTTGCCTACAGGCAGATGTCCCTTCTCCTCAGGCGGCCGCCGGGACGGGAGGCATACCCGGGAGATGTTTTCTACCTTCACTCCAGGCTGCTGGAGAGGGCCGCCAAGTTGAGTGATGATCTCGGTGGAGGTTCCCTGACGGCGCTCCCCATAATTGAGACCCAGGCAGGGGATGTCTCGGCATATATCCCCACAAACGTTATCTCCATCACCGACGGACAGATCTTCCTGGAATCGGATCTGTTCTACTCGGGAGTCCGCCCTGCCATCAACGTTGGCATCTCGGTTTCCCGGGTGGGTGGAGCAGCCCAGGTCAGAGCAATGCGGCAGGTTGCAGGCCGGCTGCGCCTGGAATTGGCCCAGTACAGGGAAATGGCGGCATTCGCCCAGTTCGGGTCCGACCTTGACAAAACAACCCAGGCGCAGCTCGCTCGAGGCGAACGTCTTGTTGAGGTGCTCAAACAGGACCAATATGTTCCCATGCCGGTAGAAAAACAGGTCCTTGTCATCTTTTCTGCGACAAACGGGTATCTTGACGGTTATCCAGTGGAGGTTATCGGGAAGTACGCCGGAGAGATGGTGAGTTTCATGGAAAACCGCCATCCGGAAATTCTCAAAGATGTCAAGGAAACAGGAAAAATCGATGACAATCTTCTGGTTGCGATAAAGGCCGCTCTCGAAGAGTTCAAAAACGAGTTCGTCTACGACTAATGGCGAACTTAAGGGACATACGCCGACGCATTGACTCGGTCAGGAATACCGAGCAGATAACCAAGGCCATGAAGATGGTTGCGGCATCCCGGCTTCGAAGGGCGCAGGATACCATTCTCGCTTCCAGGCCCTATGCCCTCAAGATGCTTGAGGTGCTGTCAAGCCTGGCCTTGAGGACCAACCCCCGTGCCCATCCCCTTCTCGTGACCCGTGATCCCAGGAAGGTCGAACTGCTTGTCATCACGTCCGATCGGGGCCTCTGTGGAGCTTTTAATTCCAGCATTCTGCGGGCAGCCGAGCGTTTCATGACCGAACATCCGGAATGGGAATGCTCCTTGAACATTGTCGGCCGAAAAGGGGTGGACTTTTTTAAAAGGCGCAACGTAAAGACGCGGAAAATTTCCGTTAATATCCTTGCTGATGTTACGGTTCCCATAGCGGCGGCCATCGGCGAGAACCTTGTGGACGGGTATCTTGCGGAGGAGTTTGACCAGGTCTATATGGTTTATAATGAATTCAAGTCGGCCATCCAGCAGCGTGTCATTGTCGAACAACTGCTGCCCATAAAGCCTATGGACATTGCCGAGGACACCTTCATAGTGGAGTACACATACGAACCCTCTGAAGATGCCATCCTCGGGGCGCTGCTCCCCCGGCACGTCAACATCCAGGTTTTCCGAGCGCTTCTGGAGTCGGCGGCCAGCGAGCATGGGGCCCGGATGACCGCCATGGACGCAGCATCCAAGAACGCAGGCGAGATGATCGACAACCTGACTCTCCTGTACAATCGCCAGAGACAGGCCGCCATCACCAAGGAACTGGTGGAGGTCGTCAGCGGCGCGGAGGCTCTAACCTAGGGTACTGGAGAACGAGCGAAAACTAAACAACCCTGACCTGTCAAGGCAACCCGAAATGCCTCAGGATAAGGAGGTACAGTCTGTGAAGAACATCGGTACTATTACCCAGATTATCGGCCCCGTCGTGGACGTAGAATTTCCTCCGGGTAAACTCCCGGCTATCTATAATGCCATCCGGATACGGAAGGAGGACGGAGAACAGGGTACCGACCTGATCACCGAGGTCGCCGCTCACCTCGGGAACAACGTGATAAGGACCATTGCCATGGGTGCTACCGACGGGCTGGTTCGAGGCATGGAGGCCGAAGACACCGGCGGTCCCATCACCGTCCCGGTGGGGCGAGGTACTCTTGGAAGGATCATGAACGTTATCGGTGAACCTGTTGACGAGATGGGACCCATCAAGAGCGACATCAGGTATTCGATTCACCGTGACGCCCCATCGCTTGAGGACCAGAGCACGGAAAATGAGATACTTGAGACCGGCATTAAAGTTATCGATCTCCTTGAGCCTTACCCCAAGGGAGGGAAGATCGGGTTGTTCGGCGGCGCCGGCGTTGGTAAGACGGTTATTATCATGGAACTTATTCACAATATCGCCATTGAGCACGGCGGGTTTTCCGTCTTTTCCGGTGTGGGAGAACGGACCCGTGAGGGGAACGATCTCTGGCTCGAGATGAAGGCATCAAAGGTTCTGGATAAGGCCATTCTTGTCTACGGGCAGATGAACGAACCCCCCGGGGCGCGTCTGAGGGTCGGTCTTTCAGGCCTGACCGCCGCTGAATACTTCCGGGATGAGGAAGGGCAGGACGTGCTCCTCTTCGTTGACAATATCTTCCGATTTACGCAGGCCGGGTCCGAAGTTTCCGCTCTTCTGGGGCGAATTCCGAGTGCGGTGGGCTACCAGCCGACCCTGGCCACCGAGATGGGCGAACTCCAGGAACGCATCACATCTACAAAAAAAGGTTCCATAACCTCCGTGCAGGCTATCTATGTTCCCGCCGACGACCTTACCGATCCAGCTCCTGCCACCGCCTTCAGCCACCTGGATGCCACCACTGTCCTTTCAAGGCAGATTGTGGAGCTAGGCATCTATCCTGCCGTGGATCCGCTGGATTCCACCTCCAGGGTCCTTGATCCCAGAATCGTCGGCGAGGAGCACTATCAGGTGGCGCAGGACGTCCAGAAGATACTTCAGAAATACAAGGACCTTCAGGATATCATTGCCATTCTGGGTATGGATGAACTTTCGGAGGATGACAAGGTGGTTGTCTCCCGTGCGAGAAAGATACAGAGGTTTCTCTCTCAACCGTTCTTCGTCGCCGAGCAGTTTACCGGAACCCCGGGGAAGTATGTCAAGATGGAGGATACCATCAGGGGATTCAAGGAGATTGTGGCCGGACAGCATGACGATCTTCCCGAACAGGCTTTCTACATGGTAGGCACCATTGAAGAAGCCCGGGAACAGGGCCAGAAAATGGTCGAGTCCGCCTGATCCCGCGCCATGGCCGAGTCAAGTAAAGACAAACTGTTTCTGGAGGTGGTCACACCTGAACGTATTGTTGTGTCTACAGAGGTGGATGAGGTGGTTCTTCCCGGAATCGAGGGAGAATTCGGGGTTCTGCCGGGGCACGTTCCCTTGCTTACCGCACTGAAGGTTGGGGAGCTGAACTATCGTACCGCAGACCGGACTGAGCACGTAGCCGTATCCTGGGGGTACGTGGAAGTGGCTTCCGACAGGGTTATGGTCCTGGCCGAGACGGCCGAGAAAGCAACGGATATCAATCTTGCAAGAGCCCAAGTAGCCAAGGAACAGGCTGAACAGATCATCACTGCCGGTGAACATGATCCTGCCTATCAGAAGGCCAAGGTGCGCCTGGAAAAAGCGGTAACCAGGGTTCAGGTAGCGGACAGGAAGTAGCGGGGGAGCGGCCTCCCTGATAATTTGGATTCCAAAATCGGGATGTGGCGCAGCTTGGTAGCGCGCATGGTTCGGGACCATGAGGCCGCGGGTTCAAATCCCGCCATCCCGACCATCTCATTCGGCCTGGTTTGGCCGGGCTGAGTTTTCCTGCCCATGCTCTATCTTCTGACCTTCGGTTTCTTCATAGGTTATCTTGTTTTTCTGTCGAGTCTCCTATGGGTGTTCGTGCATCGTTTCCTCGCCCCGAGGATCGGCGCCGGCCGTGGTGAAGCGCTGATTATTTTTTACTGTGCGCTGATGGTTGGCCTGATCTTCCTGATCCTGGTAAATTACTACACGGGCTTTCTCGCCGAGATCTACCGATTCTTCAGCGATGTGTTCTTCAGAGGAAAGTGAAGGGGGCCGCGAGCCTGGAAAACGGGATTCTATCCGTCAGGGACGCTGGTCCCTGACAACCCTCAGGACCGGGGGAAAAACCCACACCGCGAGGAGGATCTTGAGAAGGTCCCCCGGGAGAAACGGGACCATGCCCATCATCATGACAGCGCCGGCTCCCAGTTCCTTATGCTGGATCCAACTGAGATTGAGACCCAGCCAGGGAATCCCCACGAGATATACAAGGAAGGTCCCGCAAAACATGGCCACCGCAATCCTGCGACGAGTTGCTTCCGGGCCTGCACCCCTGAGAACCAACCCCACGACAGCCGATGCCACCGGAAATGACAGAAGAAATCCGAAGGTAGGTGAGAGAAGATATTGGGGGCCTCCCCCCGAGGTGAAGACGGGAAGGCCGGCCAGTCCGAGAATTATATAGGCGCACATAGCCGTTGCCCCGAGCCATGGGCCCAGGACAGCGCCTGAAAGAAGGACGAAAAAGGTCTGAAGCGTAATGGGCACCGGTCCTATGGGGATGCGCAGGTAGGCCCCGGCCGAGGTCAGGGCCACCGTCAGGGCGACCAGGACGATGTCTCTCGTTCTTGATGTTCTTGACTTCAATTCCGCACCGCCTTTGTGTAGGATTGGGAAGTTAGCTCTAGATAGATATTACAACTCGTGTGTAAATGTCCAGCGGGAAGGTCGGCATGATCGTTGTTGCAATTACCGGCGGACTTGGGTCAGGAAAATCCACGATTCGGCGGCTTTTTGAGGAGGAGGGAGCCGTGGGGGTGGATGCGGATGCAATCGCCCGTCTGGCTGTGGAGCCGGGAACAGAAGGGGCTGAGAGGATCAGAATCGCATTCGGACCCGCTTTCTTTGATCTGAAAGGGCATCTGAAGCGCGAAAAAATGGCGGCCCTTGTCTTTTCAGACCAGCCTGCGAGAAAAAAACTGGAGGCAATTCTCCACCCACTTATCCGGGCGGAGGAAGCCCGTATAATCGAGGATCTCTCCCGGAAGTGTCCGGATGCTGTTGTCGCTGTGGAGATCCCCCTTCTCGCTGAAGGAGAGGGCCGGGACGGTTACACGGCCGTCGTCGCTGTCACCGCCCCGGAGAACATCCGGCTGGACAGGCTCGTCTCCTCGGGGAGGTATTCGAGGGCCGGCGCCATGGCCAGGATGCGGAGTCAGACAACAGATGATGAACGGATCCGGTTGGCGGATTTCGTTGTCGACAATGGAGGGAGTATCGATGACTCAAGAAGACAGGTTGTGGTCATTATGAATGCCCTCCCCATGGAAGAATAAAACAGGCAATAGTCTTTTGATAACCAGAGGTTTCTGGTATAACTCCGCGGTGTTGTTTCACCTGGCTGAACAGGCTGAAGCAGCTCCGGTTTGTCCACCGGAAGGAGGAAAATCTGAGCTCGCAGAATGAGATGAACCTGATCCGCAGCATCCTGAAGAAAGTCAACACACCCTTGACCAGCGAGGAAGTTCTGAGTTTCGCCCTTCAGCGGATCAAGGATTCTTTTGGGTTCCTGGCCTGTTCCATTCTCCTGCTGGACCCCGACAGGGGCAGGCACAAGGTCGTTATGTCCAAAGGCTGGAGCAACGCATTCATAAAGGAATTCCACCGGAGGCCGTTTGAAGGTTTCCTGAAGGAGGCCTCAAATCTGAAGCGGCCCCTCCTCGTCATTTCCGGCGACCGAAAACACCAGGCCGAGGATTATTCTTTTGAGCATCCATTTGGGTCATGTCTGTCGGTTCCCATGGGAATCCGCGGGAAAGATGTTGGTATCCCCTACTGGCACGAACAGCTTGATCGTGAGATAAACCGCGCCGAGAAGGCCGATTACGACATCTCTCTCATGGAGATCAGCCTCAACCGGTTCAAGGAATATAATTCAATGTACGGACACTTGAAGGGCGACCAACTGCTGACGGAAATTCCTTCAGCTTTGACTGACTCCCCCGGCGCCCGTTTCGGTTGGGGGTTGACATATCCTTTCCTTACGGTTAGATTCCCAGAGTCCAATCCCACATTCAGGAGCCTTGTCCAAAAACAAGCCTGTCGTTTATACCCCGGTGATGAAACCCGCCGATCCTGTTATTTCCGGTTGAATACCGGCCGCCAACATCCGAAGAGCCACCCGCCATGCCAAACAAATCAAAAGAATCTGATGACCCAAGGAGAAGTCAATCTATGGACTTAACGGAGTTAAAGGAAAAATCCATCGGCGAACTGACCCAGATGGGAAACAAGGACTTCAAGATCGAAGGCGCAGGAAGCATGAGAAAACAGGATCTTATTTTTGCCATCCTTCAATCTCAGGCCCAACAAAAAAAATCTATTTATGGAAGCGGGGTGCTCGAAATACTCCCGGATGGATTCGGATTTCTCCGTTCACCTGACTCGAACTACCTGCCCGGTCCCGACGACATATACGTTTCCCCCTCCCAGATCAGGCGTTTTACCATGAGGACCGGGGATACCGTGACCGGTGAGATAAGGCCTCCCAAGGAAGGGGAGCGATATTTTGCTCTCCTGAAGGTAGAAAGCCTCAACTTTGAATCACCCGAGGCGTCCCGCGGGAAGATTCTCTTCGACAACCTCACACCCCTTTACCCCGAAGAGAGGATCAAGCTCGAGACCGATGATTTCAAGAACTATTCCAGCAGAGTGATGGATATCATCACCCCGATCGGCAAAGGCCAGAGAGGCCTCATCGTTGCCCCTCCCCGCACCGGCAAGACAATGCTCCTGCAGAATATCGCCAACAGCATCAGTATCAACCACCCCGAAATATTTCTGATTGTCCTCCTCATTGATGAAAGGCCCGAAGAGGTCACGGATATGCAGAGATCAGTCAAGGGAGAGGTCATTTCTTCAACCTTCGATGAACCTCCAACCCGGCATATCCAGGTTGCCGAGATGGTTATTGAAAAAGCGCGGAGGCTCGTTGAGCACAAGAAAGACGTTGTTATCCTGTTAGACAGCATTACCCGCCTGGCCAGGGCCTACAACACGGTGTCCCCTCCCAGCGGAAAGGTGTTGTCCGGCGGTGTCGATTCCAATGCGCTGCATCGCCCCAAAAGGTTCTTCGGCGCCGCCAGGAATATCGAGCAGGGAGGCAGCCTGACTATTATTGCCACTGCGATCGTGGATACCGGCAGCAGGATGGATGAGGTTATTTTCGAGGAGTTCAAGGGAACGGGAAACATGGAACTGCATCTCGACAGGCGGCTTATCGACAAGAGGATCTTTCCTGCTATCGATGTCAGCCGATCCGGCACCAGGAAAGAGGAGTTGATCGTTCCAGCAGACATCCTAAACAGAATCTGGGTGCTGCATAAGGTTCTGGCCCCGCTGAACACTATCGACAGCATGGAGTTCCTGCTGGACAAGCTTCAGGGAACGAAGGATAATCAGGAGTTCTACGACATGATGGACAAGTAGGCGGCTTGGCCACCCGATAGCCCTGACGGGGAATCTATGGTAGTAGTGCTTCCTTGCCCTGGATGATTCCATAAGGAATTTGGAGGAGAAGAGATCATGAAAAAAGATATCCACCCGGAATATAAGGAGATGACATTCAACTGTGCCTGTGGAGCGGAATATAAGACCAGGTCAGTCCTCGAAAGCAGGAACATTGATATCTGTTCCAACTGCCACCCGTTCTTCACCGGAAAACAGAAACTCGTGGACGCTGCCGGCCGTGTCGAGAAGTTCAAGAGGCGCTACGGCCAGAAATAATGCGCTGTGACCATACAGGTTTGTCTGCTCTCCCACACCCCCGACCCTGAAAAGGCTGTCGCGCGGGCCATCAGGCTCTGCTATTCACCGCGGAGCATCTCTGAGCTTGACAGTTCTCTGGCAGGAAAGGATCTGTCGATCCTTCTCCGGAAGGTCATATCCCTCGGGCATCACTCCGTCCTGGAACATGCCTCCTTCACATTCGGGATAGAGGGCGGTTCCCGGGTCATGACCCACCAGCTGGTCCGGCACCGGCTGGCGTCCTATTCTCAGCAGAGTCAGCGATACGTTGAGTTCAAGGACGCCCTTGAGGTTGTGGTGCCCGAATCCATCAGCCGGGACAGGGACCTTGAGAGGAGGTACCTGGAACACTGCGGTGATGCCTTTTCCCTCTACAGGGATATGTGTGCGGGTGGCATCCCTGCGGAAGATGCGCGATATCTGTTTCCGGCGGCTGCACAGACGAAGATCATTGTAACCATGAACGCGAGGGAGTTGCGGCATTTTTTCCGCATCCGCTGTTGCGAACGGGCTCAATGGGAGATCCGCAGCATAGCCGAGAGGATGGTCAGCCTGGCCAGGGATGCGGCCGTGTCCCTTTTCTCCGATTCGGGCCCATCGTGTGTCGGCGGGCCGTGCCCGGAGGGCGACATGACGTGCGGAAAGATCAACGAGGTCAGAGCCAGGTACAAGGCCATGAACTTGGAGGACATGGGCTGACTGCCCGGTGAGCAATGACGAAGGAAAAAGATCACAAAATAGGCGGCCAGGCAGTTATTGAGGGGGTAATGATGCGTGCTCCCAAGGTAATGACGGTGGCGGTTCGACGCCCCTCCGGGGAGATCGTCGTCAAACGCCAGCGGCTGAGCCTTCTTTCGGACCGGTTTCCCTCCCTGAAAATTCCCTTCGTTCGCGGCACGGTCTCCCTTTTCGGCATGGTAATTTTGGGCATAAAGGCGCTTAATTACAGCGCTCAACAGGCCCTCGATGAGGATGAAGGGGAAATCGGGCCGTGGGCCATGGCGGGAACCATGGCTGGAGCCCTTGTCCTGGCCATCGTGCTTTTTCTCCTGTTCCCCCTCTGGATGACCCGTCTTCTGCAGGGGCATTTTGCCTGGATAGAGGGACGATGGGGCTTCAACCTCATGGACGGTATCCTCAGGCTGGGCGTGTTTCTCCTCTATCTTGCATCCATCACCCTGATCAAGGATGTAAAGAGAATCTTCCAGTACCACGGCGCTGAACACAAGAGTATATACGCCATGGAGGCGGGCGATGAGCTGACGGTAGCCAATGCCAGGGGATACAGCCCGATGCACCCACGCTGCGGGACGAGTTTCCTGCTCATAGTCATGGTATTGTCCATATTGGTCTTTGCCCAGATACCCCATGCCTGGCCTTTCTGGGGAAAGGGGCTTGCGCGGATCGGGCTGTTGCCGGTCATCGCGGGGCTCTCCTACGAGTTGCTGAGACTGGGAGATCGGTACAGGAACAGGACGGCATTCAGGATCCTTCTTTTCCCCGGTCTCATGCTGCAGAAACTTACGACCAGAGAGCCCTCCGACGACCAGCTGGAGGTTGCCCTGACGGCTCTCAGAGAGGCCATAATTGCAGAAGGAGCTGATAGCTGATGGACCGGTTGATGGAGCGCCTTTCTGAAATAGAGGAAAAATACGAGCAACTCGGCAGAATGCTCAGTGACCCCGAGATTGTCGCCAATCGGGACAAGTTGAGGATTTATTCCAAGGAGCATTCCGACCTCACACCAATCGTGGAGACATACAGGGGATACAGAGCCCTCCATGAGCAGCTTGCCGAGGTGGAGGGGATGATCAGGGAAGAAAAAGACTCGGCCATGGTTGCTCTGGCCAAAGAGGAAAAGGATGGTCTGGCCCGGGAGATGGCTCGTCTGCAGGATCACCTTCAACGTCTCCTTATCCCAAAGGATCCTCTTGACGAGAAGAACATCCTGCTGGAGATCCGGGCCGGAACCGGCGGTGATGAGGCATCTCTCTTTGTAGCGGACCTGCTGCGCATGTACACTCGGTACGCAGAGCAAAAAAAGTGGACCGTGGAAACATTAAACTCCAGCCCCACGGAGCTGGGCGGTTTTCGGGAGATCATACTCCTTTTCAAGGGCAAAAGAGTCTACAGTGTCCTGAAGTTTGAGGGCGGCGTCCACCGGGTCCAGAGGGTTCCTGAGACGGAGTCCAGCGGCCGGATACACACCTCCGCCGTCAGCGTAGCCATTATGCCTGAGGCTGAAGACGTGGAGGTCCAGATCAGCCCCGAGGATGTCAGAGTGGATGTTTTCCGGGCAACCGGCTGCGGCGGGCAGTGTGTGAATACCACCGATTCGGCGGTTCGCCTGACCCACCTTCCCACAGGAATCACGGTTTCCTGCCAGGACGAGAAGTCTCAACACAAGAACAAGGCCAAAGCCTTGAAAATTCTCAAGGCAAGGATATTCAAGGTCAAACAGGATGAACAGCGCGCGGAGCAGGATGGGGTTCGGAAGAGCATGGTTGGTTCCGGCGACCGCAGTGAACGTATCAGGACCTACAATTTTCCCCAGGGCCGTGTCACGGATCACCGCATCAATCTGACGCTTTATCGTCTGGAGGCGATTATGGATGGAGACCTTGACGAGATCACCCAGGCACTGGTCGCCTTCGACCAGGCTGAAAACCTTAAAACCATGGAAGTGGCCTGATTGACCGTGGACAGCCCTGAACTTCTCCAGACAGGTTGGCAGGACCGCTCTATCCGGGAAGCCTTCCGGTCAGGGGCAAAGGCCTTGTCCGACGCGGGCGTGTCCAATCCGGCTCTCGATGCCGCTGTGCTCCTTGGATTTGCCGCCGGAATAAAACCTGACTACGTTCTGGCGGAAGGGGATCAACCCATCGGTACGGATGAACTTCATCGGTACGGATGTTTTATTTCGCTGCGCTGCGAGCGGATGCCTGTGAGCCGAATTATCGGATACCGCGAGTTCTATTCCCTTCCTTTCAAGGTTACCGGGGACGTGCTTACCCCGCGGCCGGAAACGGAAACCCTCGTTCAAACAGCGGTGGACTATCTCAGGGAGTCCGGCGAAGGCGGCCGCGTCCTCGATATCGGAACCGGTTCGGGCGCTATCGCCGTGACCCTGGCAACCCTCATTCCCCATAGCCGTACCATTGCCCTGGACATAAGCCCGTCGGCCCTGGCTGTGGCCTCAAAAAACGCAAACGCCAACAGGGTGGAAAGCCGCGTGTATCTGTGCTGTTCCGATATGGCGGATGCCATATTCGCACCCCGAAGGTTCGATCTGGTTGTTTCCAACCCCCCGTATATCCCTGCTTCTGTATTTGAATCCCTCCCCGCCGAAGTGCGAAACGGCGACCCCGAGCTTGCACTGATCGCCGGGCCAACGGGAACCGAGTTTTACGGGCCCATCGCCCGCATAGCCATGGAAACCCTCAAGCCGAACGGAGCCGTCATGGTGGAAATCGGCCAGGGGCAGGATGGGGAGGTTTCAAGAATACTTGATTGCGCCGGTTTTTGCGCCGTCCGGGCGATCCCCGATCTGGGCGGCATAATGCGGGTTGTCACGGGGAGGAAACCCGGTGTCTGAGAAGATAATGGTCGAGGGTGGAGCCACCCTGCGGGGAGAGGTGCCTGTCAGTGGAGCGAAGAACGCTGCCCTCCCGCTCATGGCAGCCAGCCTTCTTGTGCCGGGAGAGGTGGTCTTTGAAAACATCCCTGCCTTGAGGGACGTCCGTACCATGATCCGGCTTCTTGAACACCTCGGCGTTGCCTGCGAAGGTGATGGAACCCTGTCCCTGGATTCATCCCGCGCGTCCCGGTGGGAGGCGCCCTATGATCTGGTCAAGACGATGAGGGCCTCCGTCCTGGTGCTTGGCCCTCTCCTGGCCCGGTTCGGGAAGGCAAGGGTCTCCCAGCCGGGGGGGTGCGCAATCGGCGCCCGCCCCATCAACCGCCACTTGGCGGGGCTCGAGGCCCTGGGCGCCACCATCAGGCTGGAACACGGATACGTCGTTGCCGAAGCGGACAAGCTTGTTGGGGCCGAGGTGGTCTTTGAGGCGCCCACGGTTACCGGGACAGAAAACCTCGTTATGGCTGCCGTTCTGGCGGAGGGGGAGACTACCCTGGTTAATGCCGCGCGTGAGCCTGAGGTAGTGGACCTGGTCAACGCCCTGAATGCAATGGGGGCAAGGATTACCGGAGCGGGAACCGGCCTTGTCAGGATTCAAGGCGTCACGGCCCTGATGCCGGCCCGATACCGGGTGCTGCCTGATCGTATCGAGGCCGGGACATATCTTGTTGCCGCAGGGGTCACCCACGGGGACATCACTGTCAAAGGGTGCGTACCGGACCATCTCAGAGCGCTTATCGACAGGCTCGAAAAAGCCGGCCTGAGGATCCGGGAGGGGGAGGATTGGGTACGTGCGAGTTGTGAGAATGAAATAAAGGCAGTGGATGTCAGGACCGACCCCTATCCCGGGTTTCCCACCGACATGCAGGCGCAGTTCATGGTCCTCATGGCGGTGGCCAGGGGGCTTTCCACCATCACCGAGGCGATTTTCGAACAGAGGTTCATGCACGTGCCTGAACTATGCCGCATGGGCGCCGACATTACCCTGTCTGAACGAAGGGCCGTCATTAACGGGGTGCCCCGTCTTTCCGGCGCCCCGGTAATGGCAACGGATCTTCGGGCCAGCGCCTCCCTGGTGTTGGCTGGTCTGGCCGGCCGCAAGGGTGTTACCGAGATATCCCGTGTCTATCATCTTGACCGGGGCTATGAGAACCTGGACAGGAAATTGTCCGCCATCGGCGCCAGGATCTGGAGGACCCGTGGATAAGAACGCCATCACAATAGCCATCCCCAAGGGGCGGCTTATGTCCGAATGTATGAAGCTTTTTTTCAGTATCGGCCTTGCCGTCAAGGAATCTCCAGACAGGTCCAGGAAGCTTCTCTTCCCGTCGGAAGATGGTTCGGTGAGGTTCCTTATCGTCAGGGACAAGGATTTGCCGACCTACGTCGAGTATGGAGCCGCGGACATGGGAATAGCAGGGAAGGACGTCCTGATGGAAGCAGGTAAGGATCTCCTTGAACCCCTCGACCTCGGATTCGGCTTCTGCAGGATCGTGCTGGCAAAGCCGGCCACTGCCGTTATGGATGCCACCGGGTGGGGCCGCATCCGGGTTGCCACAGGTTTTCCAAAGATCACCATGGATTATTTTGCCGAAAAGGGGGAACAGGTGGAGATTATTCCACTTTACGGATCCATAGAATTGGCCCCGCTCGTGAACCTTGCCGACAGGATCGTGGATCTCATATCCACAGGGGAGACCCTTCGACAGAACAATCTGGTGGAAATTGAGGAGGTGCTTCAGGTTACAGCCCGGCTTGTCGTCAACAGGGCCAGCCTCAAGACGCGGTCGGACCGCATTATGCCGCTGATTGAAGCGATGACGAAAGTGATAGCGGAATGAAAGTGATTCGTTACGGCAATCCCGGCTATGAGGCAGCCATCCAGGCCCTGGAGCGCCGGAGCCAGAGCATCCCCGAGGGGATAATGGACCGTGTCAACGATATTGTGGAGGATGTTCGAGTTCATGGCGACAGGGCCCTCATCAGGTATACGGAGAGGTTCGACAAGATGGATCTCGTGTCCTCGGGTATGGAGATCGGGCGGGACGAGCTGGCTCATGCCCTGAAATCCCTGCCCTCTGATGAACGCGGGTTCCTGGAAACGGCTGCATCCGCCATCAGGGATTTTCACTCCCGCCAGAAGGAAAGCACCTGGACGTATGAGCCGGAACCCGGGGTCACCCTCGGGCAGAAGGTCACTCCCCTGGGAAAGGTGGGTCTCTACGTGCCGGGCGGCACAGCGGCATATCCCTCCTCGGTCCTGATGAACGCGATCCCGGCAAAAGTCGCGGGTGTTGAGGAGATCGTTATGGTTGTCCCCACGCCCAGGGGCAAAACCAACGGGGCTGTTCTGGCTGCAGCGGCAATGGTTGGGGTGGACAGGGTGTTTCGGGTGGGCGGAGCCCAGGCCGTGGCAGCTCTGGCCTACGGGACGGAAACAATCCCCAGTGTGGACAAGATTGTCGGGCCGGGAAACATATATGTGGCCATGGCCAAGAAGGTTGTTTATGGAATAGTTGATATCGATATGATAGCAGGTCCAAGCGAGGTTCTCGTGCTGGCCGACGGAAAGGCGAACCCGGCCCTGGTGGCGGCGGATCTTCTTTCCCAGGCTGAACACGATCCTCTGGCCTACCCTGTTCTCGTAACGGATGATCAGTCCCTGATTGAGGCCGTGGGCCGCGAGATTTCCAGCCAGATGGCCATGCTCCCCAGGAAGGAGATCGCCGCGCAGGCCATTGAAAATAACGGATGGATGATTCTCGTGCCGGACCTCCAGGAGGGTGTAAGGGTGGTCAACCGGTTTGCCCCTGAACATCTTGAGCTCGTTGTTGAAGACCCCGAGGCGGTCCTGGAAAATATCACATGCGCCGGAGCCATCTTCATGGGCCAATACACCCCGGAGGCGCTTGGAGACTACATGGCCGGGCCCAACCATGTCCTTCCCACCGGGGGGACGGCACGCTTCTTCTCTCCACTGGGGACCTACGATTTTGTCAAAAAAAGCAGTATCATCCGTTTTTCCCGCGAAGCCCTCGGGAAGAGGGCATTACAGGTGGCGGGCTTTGCGCGCATCGAGGGCCTGGAGGCTCATGCAAGGGCTGTTGACCTGCGTATAGATCCCGGGGCGAAGAAAAAATGGGAAGGATGATCAAGGACCTCGTCCCAGCGGAAATACGGGGCCTGTCGGCCTATCGTCCGCCTGAGGGCGTATTCGAGGTCAGGCTTGACGCCAACGAAAGCCCATTTCCTCTCCCTCACGAGGTTCAGACGAAGGTGGATTTGGCATTAAGCCAGGTCCTGTCGAACCGATATCCCGATCCTGCGTCACGAAACCTGAGAGGGGCCTTTTCGGGCCTTTTCGGGTGCCGTCCGGAGGAAGTCCTGGTCGGCAACGGTTCTGACGAACTTATTTCTCTCATACTGTGCACCTTCAGAAATACACAGGACCGGTCGCGCCCCAGGATGCTCATACCTGTTCCAACCTTCGCCATGTATTCCATCGGCGCGAAAGCCGCGGGGTACAGCGTGGTGACTGTTCCCCTTCACCGTGACCTGACCCTCGACCGGGGCGCAATCCTGTCGGAAATCGCCCGGACCGACCCGAGCGTCATCTTCTTGAGCAGTCCGAACAACCCGACAGGCTCCCTGTTTGGCAGAGGGGACATAGATGCAATCCTGTTGGCCGCCAGGGGCCTGGTGGTTGTCGACGAGGCCTACGGGGACTTTTCCGGGGAAGAATCCTGGGTATCCAGGATCGGGAATTACGAGAATCTGGCCGTTCTGCGGACCCTTTCCAAGGTGGGAGCTGCCGCCTGGCGCTGCGGATTCCTTGCGGCAAACAAATCCATCATCAAGGAGGTCAACAAGGTCAGGCCCCCTTTCAATGTCAACGCTTTCACCCAAGCGGCCGCAGGGGCTATCCTCGAAGAATTCACCGGCATCAGGGGACAGGTCACCGCCGTGGTCAGGGAAAGGGTGCGGTTGGCCGATCTCCTGCGGGGGTGTGGCATCAAGGTCTTTCCGTCCAGGGCAAATTTTCTGTTTGTCCAGGCGGATGACAGGGAAAAAGCCCTCTGGACGTTTTTGCAACTGCACGACATTGTGGTAAAGTTTGTTGCCGGGAATCAGGTAACCGGCGACGCATTGAGGATTACCATAGGGACCAGGGCACAGAACGATACCCTGGTTGAAAAGGTAAGAGCCTTTTTCGGGAAGGAGACCGGAGATGAGACGCGGTGAGGTCCGGAGGGAAACGAAAGAAACCAGGGTCAACCTGTCCATATCCCTGGATGGAGATGGCCTGTCCGAGGTGCACACCGGGGTGGCGTTTCTGGACCACATGCTCGACCTGGTAGCCCGGCACGGGCTGTTTGATCTAAAGGTACAGGCCGAAGGGGACCTTGAGGTTGATGCCCATCACACCGTGGAGGATGTGGGGATATGTCTGGGCCTGGCGGTCCGGCAGGCCCTGGGCTCCGGTGAAGGCATGCGCCGTTATGGCTGGGCCATCCTGCCCATGGACGAAACACTCGCAACTGTCGCCCTGGACCTTGGGGGACGGCCCTATCTCTGCTTTTCAATACCGGGTCTCGATGGAGGGATGGGAGATTTCCCCATGGAACTCCTTCCGGAATTTTTTCAGGCGTTCTGCAATAACGCCGGGGCCAATATGCACATCAGAGTCGATTCGGGGCGCAATCGCCACCACGTGGCCGAGGCGATTTACAAGGCTTTTTCAAAAGCCCTGGATCAGGCCGTGAGTATTGACCCGAGGGTTAAGGGAATCCCGTCCACCAAGGGGAGGCTGATTGAGACGTAGCTTCAGGTTAGGCGATGATCAATATCAACGATGAAAAGCCCACAATAGTGGTGGTGGATTACGGTATGGGCAACCTCCACTCCGCCCGGAAAGGGCTGGAGAAGGTCGGCGCTGCTGTCGTCGTTTCCGGCGACCCCGGTGTCGTTGCCGCAGCTGACGGGATTGTCCTTCCGGGTGTTGGAGCCTTCAGGGACTGCATGGCTAATCTTGCCCAGGCACGCCTTGTCAACGCAATTTACGATACAATCGCCGTCGGCAAGCCCTTCCTTGGGATCTGCCTGGGAATGCAGCTTCTGATGACGTTGAGCGAGGAATTCGGCGTTCATGGCGGCATGGATGTTGTCCGGGGCCGGGTGGTCCGGTTTCCCCACGACCATGACCTCAAGGTCCCGCACATGGGGTGGAACAGGGTACATCTCACCAGGGAGGTTCCCCTCTTTGACGGGATACCGGATGGATCCTTCTTCTACTTCGTTCACTCCTATTACGTGGTTCCTGAACAGGATGAAGCTGTGGCGGGCCTTACGGACTATGGGGTAAAGTTCTGTTCGGTGATCGCCAGGAATAATCTTTTCGCAACCCAGTTTCATCCGGAGAAGAGTCAGCCGTGGGGCCTGAAGATCCTTGATAACTTCGGGCACATCGTTGCCGACTGGAAGGAGGACTGAATGCTTATCCTGCCGGCAATTGATCTTAAGGGCGGCAAGTGTGTCCGGCTTTACAAAGGTGAGATGGATACGGCCAAGGTCTATTCCAAACTGCCCGAGGAGGTGGCCCTGAAATGGCAATCCCAGGGGGCCAGGATGATCCACGTTGTTGATCTGGACGGCGCGGTGGCCGGGGAACCCAGAAATCTTGGAGCCATCGCCCGAATCCTGGAAACTGTCGATGTGCCAATAGAACTCGGCGGCGGGATCCGTTCCAGGGAGGTGGTGGACAACTATCTTCAGTTGGGGGTGGCCAGGGTTATACTTGGCACCGTGGCCCATAAGAATGGAGACCTCGTACGCGAACTCTGCCTTTCCTATCCAGGGCGAATCGCGGTGGGAATTGATGCCAGGGGTGGCTACGTCGCAGTTCAGGGCTGGCAGGAGATCACCGAAAAGAGCGCAATGGCGCTTGCCCGTGAGTTGGAGGAGTCCGGGGTCAGCCATCTCATCTACACCGACATCGAGAGGGACGGGGCCATGATGGGGCCCAACCTTGATGCAACCGAGGCTCTGGCCGCGGCAGTCAGGATCCCCGTAGTTCTTTCCGGCGGCATGCACACTCAAGAGGATGTCGTCCGGGTAGCGGGCCTTGAGGATAAGGGGGTAAAGGGCGTCATACTGGGCCGGTCCCTTTACGAGGGAACAATTGATCTGGCCGAGGCAATAAAAAAGGTCCAGAAGACGGGCGATGCCCTGTGAGCAAAACGGGAACCGGACTTGCAAAAAGGATTATACCCTGTCTGGATGTGACGGATGGGCGTGTCGTAAAGGGGATCCGGTTTGTCAACCTGGTGGATGCCGGGGACCCTGTCGAGATCGCGTCGTTTTACAATGAACAGGGAGCGGATGAGGTCACCTTCCTCGATATTACGGCCTCGTCCGATAAAAGAGGGATCCTTCTGGACATCGTGAAAAGGACGGCCGAGTCCGTTTTTATCCCGCTGACGGTGGGAGGCGGAGTCAGGAACCTGGAAAATATCAGAGAGCTGCTCCGGGCGGGAGCGGACAAGGTGAGCATCAACACGGCAGCCGTTTTAACGCCTGAATTTGTCAAGGAGGCCAGCCTGAGATTTGGTTCGCAGTGTATCGTTGTGGCGATTGATGCCAAGCGGGCCGGAGGGGTGCGGTGGTCCCCCAAGTGGGAGATCTATACACACGGAGGGAGAAACCCAACGGGGATAGATGCCCTGGAATGGGCCAGGCGAATGGAGGAATATGGAGCCGGCGAGATTCTGCTGACAAGCATGGACCGGGATGGCACCAGGGACGGTTATGACATCCCTCTGACAAAGACCATCGCCGATGCCGTATCCGTTCCCGTAATCGCTTCCGGCGGCGTTGGAAACCTGGAACATCTGTACGAGGGGCTGGCGGATGGATGCGCCAGCGCCGTGCTGGCGGCATCCATCTTTCACTTCCGGGAGTTTACCATCCCCCAGGCCAAGGACTACCTGCATTCGCGCGGTATCACAGTAAGGATTTAAAGGAGGCAGCTATTGAACGTTGATTTTTCGCAGCTCAAATTCGATTCAAGCGGGTTGATCCCTGCAATAGTCCAGGACCACTCCAACGGTGAGGTTCTCATGGTAGCCTACATGAACCGTGAGGCGCTCGAAAAGACCCTGGAGACCGGGCTTGCCCACTATTTTTCCCGGTCCAGGCAGAAGCTGTGGCAAAAAGGGGAGTCCTCGGGCCATGTGCAGAGGGTCCGCGAGATCCTTTACGATTGCGACGGTGACGCCCTGGTTGTAAAGGCCGACCAGAAAGTCGCCGCCTGTCACACGGGTCACCGTTCCTGCTTTTATCGGGCACTGGGCCGTGGCGAAGACATCGCCCGGACAATATTCGACGAAAAAGAGATCTATGACGGCAGGGAAGAGAGGGAGGTGTTTGATCGTCTTTACGCCGTTATCGTGGACAGGAAAAACAACCCGGAGGATGATTCATACACATCCTCCCTGCTTGCCGGCGGTGTTGAGGTAATTGGGAAGAAGGTCCAGGAGGAGGGCCTCGAGCTTATTCTGGCGACCATGGCCGCGGACCGGGAAAATGTTGTCAGGGAAGCCGCGGACCTGATCTACCATACATGGGTCCTGCTTGCAGCGGCCTCGGTGCGGCCGGAAGAGGTGCGCAAAGAACTTGCCGGAAGATTCGGTACCGGGGGGCTTGCGGAGAAAGCCGCCAGGTAACAGGAGGTAGCCCATGCCCAACTGTATTTTCTGTAAGATTGCCGGCGGGAAGATCCCGGCAGAAGTGGTTCGGGAGGACGATGAGCTCATCGCTTTTGAGGATATCAGCCCGAAGGCCCCAGTGCACATCCTGATCGTGCCGAAAGAGCACCTTTCGACCCTCAACGACGCCGGAAAGGAACACGGCGCCCTGCTGGGACGGATGACGCTTCTAGCCGCCGAAATCGCTCAGGACAAAGGTGTTGCAGCCGGCGGCTACCGCGTTCTCATCAATTGCAACCCCGATGGTGGACAGGAGGTGTTTCATCTCCACATGCACATGCTCGGGGGCAAAAGGATGAGCGGCATGGGCTAAATCCGGAGTTAAGCCCCATAGAGTTGATAAAGCCCTTGAAAACTTACAGGAACTTGGTTAAACTGTGTCGCTTGAGTACAATCCCAATATGGGAAGGAGGGTTGTGTATGCCTGGTGTAAGGGTCAGAGACAATGAAAGCTTCGAGGGTGCCCTTCGCCGTTTTAAGAAACAGTGCGAAAAATCAGGAATTCTTTCTGAGATGCGAAGACGGGAATACTACGAGAAGCCCAGCGTACAAAAAAAGAGAAAGATGATAGCTGCACGAAAAAAAGCGGCCAAGACGACCAAGAGGCGGTTTCGCTGAGTAATGCTTCAGGATAAATCAGACCAGCCTTCAATAATCCAATGAAAACGAAGGACGGGACGAGAGTTTCCGTCCTTCGTTTTCATTAAAAGTCCATCCATGGTTTTTTACCCCACGAAAAGCGGAAGAATTCATCAAACTTGTCGCCGGTAGGTCCCATGAATGATCATGCCCTGAAAGTACTGGAGTACAATGATCTGCTTTCCTGCCTTGCCGGGTGTGCGCATTCCGAACCTGGTTCCCATCTGGCGCTGCGTTTATTACCCTGCCCCGACAGACAGAGCGTTGTTGCCGATCTGGCCCTTACGCAGGAGGCCCTCCACCTGCTGGAGATCGAGGACGTAAACCTTTCGGAGGTTCAAAATACAACTGCGGTTCTTGACCGTCTTCGGGCTGAAGGATCTGTTCTGGGCTCTGATGATCTCATGATTCTCCTGAGCAACCAGAAATCGGTTGGCACCGTCAGACGCACCCTGCGCGAGTTTGCGGGCGCTCTCCCGGGCTTGTCTTCCCTGGTTCAGGGCATGGCCTCCTTTCCTGAGTGGGAACGGTGGGTGGGCCGATCCTTCACCGAAAGCGGGGAAATGATGGACAATGCCGGCCCGGAACTTGCCCGTGTCAGGCGCGAACTACGGTCTGCCAGGGACACTGTCCTGGATAGGCTCGAGAAGTTCAGGACCCAGGATAGTGCGGCAAAAGTAATCCGCGATGATTATGTGACGATCCGGAATGGCCGCTACGTTCTACCTGTGAAGCCTGAATATCACCGCGCCTTTAAGGGCATTGTTCAGAGCAGGTCCCAGAGCGGCCAGACTCTTTTTGTCGAACCTCTTTTTGCTGTGGATCTGAACAACCGGCTGACCGGCGCCAGGGTGCAAGAGGAGAAGGAAATACACCGGATTCTCGCGCGCATGAGCGCAGATGCCAGGGAGGTCAGAGAATCCATGGCATCAAACCTCGAACTTCTGGCACGGCTGGATCTTGTTCTCGCAAAGGGGCGTCTGGGACGCAAACTGGACGGAATTATCCCCCAGCCGGCTGATGAAACGGAACTCGTGGATGCCAGGCACCCCCTCCTGGTATTGAGCCCTGAGACAGAATGTGTTCCGGTAAGCCTGGGGATCGGAGGCGCGTCAACGGCCCTGGTGATAACCGGCCCCAATACCGGAGGGAAAACAATAACCCTAAAGACCGTCGGTCTGTTGACGCTGATGGCTCAATCGGGAATCCCGATCCCTGCCGCTGAGGGGACCCGAATGAGAGTTTTCTCGAGGGTATTTGCCGATATAGGTGATGAGCAGAGCCTGTCACAGAATCTGAGCACGTTTTCGGCGCACATGAAAGTGGTATCCCGGATCCTTTCCCACGCCGATCACGATACCCTTGTTCTGCTCGATGAGCTTGGCGCCGGAACTGATCCCCAGGAAGGATCCGCTTTGGGCGTGGCGCTGTTGGAGGCGCTCGGAAAAAAAGGGACGTGTGTCGTGGTAACCACCCACCACAACCTCCTGAAGGAATTTGCTTACAGGGCTGCTTATGCGAAAAACGCCTCGACGGTATTTGACCCGGAAAGCCTTAAACCGACCTTTCGGATAAAGGTCGGACTCCCCGGAAGAAGCCATGCCCTTAAGATAGCCGGACAGCTTGGGGTAGATCGCAATATCATAGCCAGGGCACAGGAGATTATGGGCACAGGCGCCGTGAGAGCCGATGAGCTGCTGGGGAGGTTGAGCGAGGAGGTGGACAGAGAGGCGAGGGCCAGGGCGTCGGCTGAACGGATTTCGGCAAGGCTCGAGGCTGACAGGGACAGGCTCCGGATTCGCCGGAAGGCAGCGCAGGAGAAGGCAGAAAAGATTCAGGAGGAAGCCCGCAGGGAAGCATCGGACTTTATACGGGATCTGACAAGGCGGGGCAAGGATATTTTGAAGGGGCTGAAAGATGATCCTGGATCGGGCCGAAAGGGGTTTCCAGAGAAGATTCGCGAGATGAGATCCGAGGTAATGGAACGACTGCCGCCCCCGGCAGCCGTGGCCCCTTCCGGGAAACCCGTATCCGTTGGCGGCAGGGTAGAGGTAATGCCGTTGGGTATCAAGGCAACTGTAACAGCTCTTCTGCCCGGTGGAAAAGAGGCCGAAGTCCTGTCGGGCGAAATACGGATGAGGGCCCCTCTCCGACGGCTTTTTATGTTGGAGGACGGAGAGGGGCAATCATCCTCCGGGATAGATCAGCCTCCTCCCGTCGGTTATGAAGGCGAGGGCGGCCTTCCGGTGGAACTCAACCTTCTCGGGTTCACCGTAGAGGATGCCCTGGAGTCGGTGGATAAGGTGCTGGACCGTTCGCTGATGGAGCCTGGATACCAGCTGAGGATAGTCCATGGCAAGGGGTCGGGAGCGCTTCGAAAGGCCATCACCGCGAGCCTGCGGGATGACCCGAGGGTTCTGAAATTCGGAGTCGCGCCGCGGGAGGCAGGCGGCGCCGGCGTCACGGTGGTGGAGTTGAAAACCTAGGATGGAATGATGCGGTGGGACGAGGACACAATTGCACGGGTCAAGGAGGCCAACGAGATTACCGAGATAGTCTCGGCCTACATCCCCCTGACGAAATCGGGTTCCAATCTTAAGGCGCTATGCCCCTTTCATCAGGAGAAAACCCCTTCGTTCATGGTTAACCCCGGGCGCCAGATATTTCATTGCTTCGGATGCCACGTGGGCGGTGACGTCATCCGGTTCGTCATGCTCCAGGATGGACTCCCTTTCACGGATGTTGTCGAAAAACTGGCGGAACGGGGAGGAATCGATCTGCCACGAACCGGCGGGGAGCCCGGGACAAGACGCGACCGAAAGGACCTCATGTACGGGGCCAACAAGGCTGCGGCCGGATTTTACAGCACCCTTCTGCTGAAGGGCACCGAGGGCGGCGAGGCAAGGGAGTACCTTAAAATGCGGGGTATTCACGTGGACGTCAGCCGAAATTTCCTGATGGGATATGCGCCGTCCGGTTGGCGCTCTCTCATGGATGTACTCGTGAAAGAGGGTTTCGATCCCGGCCTTCTGGTGGAATGCGGCCTGGCCGTAAAAGGGGAAAAAGGCAGAGATCCATACGACCGGTTCCGAAACAGGGTGGTATTTCCCATCCATGATCTCCATGGAAGAATCCTGGGTTTCGGGGGACGGGTCCTGGGCGATGATCTGCCGAAGTACCTTAATACTCCCGAAACACCCATCTATCGGAAAGGGGACTCCCTCTTCGGTATGGATCTCGCGGCGCCGGCCATCCGGGCGGAGGGACAGGTTATACTCGTGGAAGGCTATCTGGATGTCATCTCCCTCCATCAGGGAGGCATCAGGAATGTAGTTGGTGTTCTGGGCACTGCTCTAACCACTGAACAGGCGAAGCGAATTAAACGACTGACGAGAGATTGTGTGTTGATTTTCGATTCCGATGAAGCCGGTATAAAGGCAGCCCTGCGCAGCGGCATGATCTTTCTTGAGGAAGGATTCAGATGCAGGATCGTCCCGCTTGAATCCGGTGAGGACCCGGACACATATCTTAGAAAAAGAGGCGAGGCGGCGTTGCGGGACCAAATCTCCAACGCCATTCCCGTGATAACCTTCGCAAAAGAAGAAGCCTTAAAACGGCACCCGGGCAACAATGTAGACGGCAGAGTGCAAGTTCTTGATGCAATTATCCCATTTTTGGCTAAAATTAAGGACAGGGCCAAGCTTGGCATTTATCTTAAGGAAATAGCCGATGAACTGAAGATCGAACAGCAGGATTTAAGGGCGAAGCTTGGATCCGTTAAGGAGAGGAAACAGCCCCCACTGTCCCGGGGGAGGCCGCAAATGTTTCTCCAGGGGTGGGAAGGATTGCTCATACATATAATGGTACGAGATCCCTCCACCATCGCAAGAGTAAAAGATGTAGCTGATCCGGAGGATTTTTCCAGTCCGGGTGTGTCCGGCCTGGTCGGGAAGATATTTTCGGGGGCTGCGTTGGACGATATCATTCAGAACACGGACGATAACATGAAAGACCTGCTTACCGGGTGGGCGCTGGAAGACCCTGTAGAGGGTAAAGAAAAGGCCCTTGACGATTGCCTCAGGCGTGTTACGGAAAAAAAGCTGGACAAAATGATCCAGGAAACCGAGAACCGTCTCACCCTGGCGGCGAAAAAAAGGGACGATGCCGAATACAGGAAACTTACAGAGGAATGGGAGCGTCTTCAGGTACAGCGCCACGACCGGCGCAAGTCAGATGAGAAATCATCCGGAGGAGAAAACGGGGAATGAAGCAATCAGAAGACCCGAAACATATGAAAGAGCTTATCACTAAAGGTAAAAAGCAGGGTTACCTAACCTACGATGATGTAAACGAAGCCCTTCCCGACGATGTGATATCTCCGGATCAACTCGATGAGGTGATGGGGATGTTTGGAGAGTTGGATATCGAGATAGTCGATGCTGACCGGGGCATTCGAATCGTGGACAAGATCACCGGGCCCGACAATGGCGCTGAGGACAATGACAGCGGCGCAACAAGCGCCGTAAAGCCAAAGAAGCCGGTGGCGGTTGCGGCTTCCTCGGCAGGCCGGACCGATGATCCTGTGAGGCTGTATCTGAAAGAGATGGGACAGATAAACCTTCTGACCCGCGAAGGTGAGGTTGAAATCGCCAAGAGGATCGAGAAGGGAGAGCGGGAAATTCTGGAGACCGTGGCCCGGAACCTCATCTGTATTCGTGAACTGGTGCTGATTGGGGAGAGGCTGGAAAAACGAGAGATAAAAATCAAAAAGGTTCTTTATAATCAGGACGCCGATCTCGATGACGATGACAATGGTGATGACAAACAAGATGTTGAGGATGGGAATTCAGTGGACACCGATGAAGAGGAATCCACCGTGGCGGAAAGCCAGCCCGAGGAGTCTCCTGAGGAAGTTGCTATCCGGGAGGAGCTGTATTTTCAGGACACACTGAGGGTCTTTAGAAGGATCAGGAAGAGGATTGCGCGTCTCGAGGAAATGGAAGCCCGGATCGCCTGTGCTCCCGCGGAGGATCTTGCCGCTCTTGCCGGGAAGGCAAGAAGGGCCTCCCGTGAGATCGCAAAGGATATAGAGAACCTTCGTTTAAACCCCTCCCAGGTAGGTCGGCTGGCTTCCAAGGTGACCGCTGTCCAGGAAAAAATCCAGCACTATCAGGGCAGGATCAGGAATGTGGAAAAGCACACAGGACTCTCCGGGTGGAAGATGACAGTGATGTTGAGGAGGGCTAAAAAGGGCGAGGCCCGATCCGTGGCCCGCGGCGCCGGAATGCCCATAGCCCAGCTGGAAAGCTATCAGCGTCATGTCGCGGAGTGCAAGAAGCGTCTAAAAGAGATTGAGAAGGAAACGGCGATGTCAACGGCCATACTCCTTGAGGACGGAGACAAGATCCGGCTGGCAGGGATAAGAGCGCGGGATGCCAAACAGGAGTTGGTTGAAGCCAACCTCAGGTTGGTGGTGAGCATCGCCAAGAAATACACTAACCGTGGGCTCCAGTTTCTGGACCTGATTCAGGAAGGGAACATCGGCCTGATGAAGGCTGTGGACAAGTTCGAATATCGAAGGGGGTACAAATTTTCCACCTATGCCACATGGTGGATTCGCCAGGCCATTACGCGCGCCATTGCGGATCAGGCTCGGACTATCCGCATTCCGGTCCACATGATCGAAACCATCAACAAGCTTATTCGAACCTCCAGGCACCTGGTCCAGGAGCTGGGAAGAGAGCCGATGCCGGAGGAAATCGCCGCGAACATGGATCTGCCTCTGGATAAGGTTCGCAAGGTTCTGAAGATCGCCAAGGAGCCCATCTCCCTCGAGACCCCCATAGGGGATGAGGAAGATAGCCATCTCGGCGATTTCATTGAAGACAAGAAGGTCATATCCCCCGGGGATGCGGTTGTTTACGCTAACCTTAAGGAACAGGTTCGAGGTATTCTCAAGACATTGACGCCGCGGGAGGAAAAAGTTCTCAGGATGCGGTTCGGAATCGATGAAAGGACAGATCACACCCTGGAGGAGGTTGGCCAGAATTTCTCGGTGACGAGGGAACGGATCAGGCAGATAGAGGCCAAGGCCCTGCGGAAATTGCGGCATCCGAGCCGATGCAAGCGTCTGAAGCCGTTTCATGAGGATTAAACGGAACTCTCGTGAAATTTTTTGCCGGGTCGTTAAAAGCTGATTGACAAACATGGCTAAAAGGGTTAGCTATCTCTGTTCGGGCCCATAGCTCAGTTGGTTAGAGCCACCGGCTCATAACCGGTAGGTCCTCCGTTCGAGTCGGAGTGGGCCCACCAAAAAACAGGCTCCGGGAGGTCGGAAATTTGGAGGACATAGCGCATTGCATCATGGTTGGGGGGTGGAGTGAGAACCCTGCTCAGCGGCGGGAGAGGCCATGAGGGGGCGCGGAAGAACGCCAATGACGGGCCCACTTCCTCAGTAAAAACGGTACAGGTGCACTCAACAAGGTGCACCTTTTTTATTGTCCGGAAACCATGGTTGATGATTTTGTAAAAAACCATGGATGGATCGTTACAAAGGATAATGAATTAGAAAAGTGCTCACTGTAAGAGAAATAGCAGAACAGACCGAGAAGATAGCCCCTCCTTCGATGGCCCTTCCAGACGACCCCATCGGACTACAGGTCGGGAACATGGAATGGCAGGTCCGCAGGCTTATGCTGGCACTTGATGCGAGCCCAGACACTGTAGGACAGGCCGTCAGCTCCGGTGTCGACATGCTTTTGACCCATCACCCCCTTTTCTACAAACCCATAAGAAATCTCGATCTGGACACCGTGTTCGGACATGCTGTGGCCATGGCCATCGAAAAGAGGATCGCGGTTTACAGCGCCCATACTAACCTCGATGCGGCGCCCCGGGGAATCAACCGGGCCCTGGCTGAGATGTTGACCCTCCGTAATGTCCAGGCCTTCGGGAGTACGGAACCGTCCAGGGTTAAACTGGTCACATTTGTGCCTGCCGAGGCGCTTGAACGGGTCAGGCAGGCCATATTCAATCTTGGGCATGGAACCATAGGATCGTATTCAAGATGCTCTTTTACCACCATCGGAGAGGGTACATTCCTGGGATCTGAAGGGACAAATCCTGTGGCAGGAAAGGCCGGCCGGCTTGAAAAGGTACGCGAGGTTCGACTGGAGATCATCATTGAGGAAAGCGACATCGAGTCCACAATGGACGCCCTGGGGGAGGCCCATCCATACGAAGAACCAGCAGTTGATTTTTATCCCCTGTTTCCACAGAAAGGGAAGAATGGCCTGGGACTGGTTGGGGATCTGGATTCGGAAGTGGTTCTTGATGATCTGGCCGAGACCCTTCGGGAGAAGCTGGGTATAAGCGCTGTCCGGTTGGTTGGGAATAAGGGGACCATTATCAGGAGGGTTGCCCTGTGCGCAGGGAGTGGAGCATCCCTGATGGAGGAAGCTCTGGTCAGAGGCAGCGATCTGTTTATCACCGGCGATGTCAGGTATCACGATGCCCGCAGGGTGCAGGAAACTGGTTTGTCCCTGTTGGATATAGGGCACTTTGCACCGGAACGTTACGGTATGGAGTGCTTTGGCAAACTGCTTGATGGAGCGCTCAGAGATCTTGGTAAAGCGGTAGAGATCCTTTATGCGGTTGAGGAGAATCCATTCACGACGTTAACCGCCCAACCCCGGCGAATCAGAGGGGAACAGGAGTGATTGATAACTTCACAAAAAGCCACGAATGGATTGTTTGCGACCATATCATGATTAACCCGGGAGGAGAGCAAAAGTGAGAAAAATGTTGGACAGGTTGGTTGATCTGCAGATGACCGACGAAAAACTGGTTGAATTCATAACGGAAGAGATGAAAATCCCCCAGGAGATTGAGACCGCGGAGAGAAAAATAGAACAGACAGCGAACCGCATGGAGGAGATCGATCTTGAGTTTTCACGTCTGTCTGAACAGATATCGGAGCTCGACAGACAGCTCGAAGAGGTCAAGGAGAGTACGAGGCGGTTTCAATCCAGGCTCCTGATTGTCAAAACGCAGCGGGAATACCAGGCCGTACAGCGGGAGGGTGAATCCGCCAGGAAAAAAAGGGGCGATCTGGAGGCCGAGGTCAAGGAACTGCGTTCGGACAGGACATCTGTCGAGGAAAGCAGAGAAGGTGTGGAGGTGGCCCTGGAGGAGGAAAAAGCTAACCTTGCCCGGGTAAAAAAAGATGGAAAGAAACGGCTGAATGCCATCAGGAAACAGCGTGAAGATCTCGAAAAGACTAGGTTAGTCGAGGCCGGCCTTATCGACCCGGATCTTCTCTCCCGTTACCAGAAAGTTTTCAACAGATATCACGGCCAGGGGGTCGTGAAGCTTGTAAAAGGGGTATGTTATGGCTGTTTCATGATGGTGCCACCTCAGCTGTTCAACCAGGTGCTGGCACAGGGCAGTATCCATCAGTGCCCTAATTGTGGAAGAATAATATATGCCGACGAATCCTGATCCCAGGCATGTTCTCGAGGAACTTGCGGCGACCCTGAACATTGAGAGGACGCTGGCAAAGTTCCCCGGGCTCGGGAGGAATGAACTGGCCGATTTACTTGCAATGGCCGCCGTGGCCGTGGGAAACAGGCCCCCTGTCGCCGTGCTGATGATTGACGGAGCCGCCAGAGGAAACCCGGGCCCGGCCGGTGCCGGAGTGGTCCTGAAGGGGCCGGCAGGCGGGGATAAACAGGAGGGCGTCTTTCTTGGCAAGGCCACCAACAATGTGGCCGAATACAGCGCACTCATTCACGGCCTGGAACTGGCGATAAAAACCGGACTGCGGGATATCCTGGTCCAATCCGACAGCCAGCTCCTCGTTCGCCAGATGACGGGCGAGTACAGGGTGAAGAATGCAAACCTGAAAAAGCTGTTCTCCAGGGCACAAAAAATCGCCGCTCATTTTGATAATGTATCCTACATGCATATTCCAAGGGAGAAGAACCGTCAGGCCGACAAGCTTGCCAATATGGCCGTCGACGCTGAAGGGAGTGTGGCGTTATAGAGCCGACGGACTCTTTGCGAACCCATCCGTTTTAAGTTACAATATCCGTGCGGAGTGGTCCGGGTGACCGCCCGTCATTGCTTTTGCGAGGGCGGGAGGAAAGTCCGAGCACCGCAGGGTTGGATGGTTCGTAACGCGAACCGGGGGTGACCCCAGGGCGAGTGCCGCAGAGAGAAGACCGCCCGCCCTCGCTCCGGCGATGGCGGGTAAGGGTGAAAGGGTGAGGTAAGAGCTCACCAGTGTCGTCGGTGACGGCGGCAGCTAGGTAAACCCCATCCGGTGCAAGGCCAAATAGGGGAACGTTTGAGGGCGACCCGTCCGAAGTTTCCGGGTAGGCCGCTTGAGGCCGTCGGCGACGGCGGTCCCAGATGAATGGTCACCTTCCTCCGACGCTCCGGCGGAAGAGGAAACAGAACTCGGCTTACAGGGCCACTCCGCCTTCCTGACCACCGGCCTTTCCCGGAGTTACATAAAAGGCTGAAATGTGAAACCCGGCCCTGCCTACATTTCGAACCGGCTCAGCGCCAGGTTCGGTAGCCCCGAACCGCCCCCCAGAAGGCCTCCCTTGGATGAGTTGATCCTGACCATCCTCTCCCAGAACACCAATGACCGGAATCGGGATCGGGCCTTCAGCGCGCTTGTGGAGCGGTTTCCCCGCTGGAGCGATGTCCTGTCTTCATCCCGCGAGGATTTGGAAAAGGCTATTTCTCCAGCTGGTCTGGGCCCTACGAAGAGCAGGAGAATATGGCGCATACTGGTGGATATTCTGGACCCGGAGGGAGGAAACGGTGGAAAGGGTCTTGGGAATCTTTGTCACCTTTCCAGGGACGATGCCCGTGAACGGTTAACCTCATTAAAGGGGGTCGGCCCGAAAACCGCCGCGTGTGTCCTCCTTTTCTCATGCGGAATCCCGGCCTTTCCCGTGGATACCCATATCTTTCGTGTGTGCCGCCGCCTTGGTATACTGGATCCGGGTGCAGACCGTGTGAGAGCCCATAAAATTCTGGAGCAGTTTTTTTTGGAGAAGGATTATCTTGATGTTCACCTCAACATGATCCGTCTGGGCCGGGAAATCTGCAGGCCGCGCAAGCCCCTGTGCCCGGCGTGCCCCTTCGGGGAGGATTGCCCCTGTGGGATGGAGGAAGACCGTGCTCTCTGAAAGCCGTGCAAAGACGATCCTTGTTGTGGATGACTCACCCCTTGTCAATAATCAGGTGACCGATCTTCTGGAGGGGTTTGGGTACAGGACCGTTTCCGCCGCCAATGGAGCGGAAGGGATGAAGGCCCTGCAGAATAACAGCACCCTGGATCTGGTGGTTCTGGACCTGGTAATGCCGGTGATGGATGGCCGGGCCATGCGTCTGGAGATCCGTTCACGGAAAGAGTTTGCGGACCTGCCCGTCCTGGTTCTCACGGCGCTGGAGCATATTCATCGCCTCTCCGACCACGACATGGCAGGAATTGACGACTACCTCATAAAACCTGTCGACCCCAGGCTCCTTTACCAGCGGGTACAGGCGCTTATCGAGACCCATCCACGGGCATACAGGAGGGTCGCCTGCAGCCTGTTGGCGGACGTGGACACCGGTACGGAGCAGTCGGTGGGCGAAATAGTCGAGATAAGCGAGGGAGGCATCGGGCTTTTCCCGGGATCCGAACTCAGGGAGAAGGACATCATCAAACTGACCTTCAATCTTCCTGGAGACCAGAGTCCGTTGATCATCGGGGCACAGGTGGTCTTTTGTCATCGAATCGAGACCGGCTGGCAGGCTGGCCTGAGATTTGCGATCATACATCCGGAGACCATTGGAAGGATAGCAGATTATTTCAAGTTGCGGTTCCAGTAACCTCTCTGACAACCCTGTCAGCCACAACCTTCGATTCACGCACGCAGTCGTTGATCCCGATGCCCCTGTAGGCGTTGCCGGCAAGAAAAATCCCTTTGGGAAGAGATGCTTCAGCAAGACTGAGCCTTTCCATGTGGCCGACGGTGTACATGGGGATGGCCTTTTCCCATCGGTGAATTACTACAAACTCAGGTTTCGCGGTCAAACCCATCGTGCCCTCTATCTCTGATCCGACAATTTTCAGGAGGGAGCTTTCATCCAGCAAAGGGGTTGAATGATCCCTGGCCCCTCCGGTTATGACGCGTATAAGGACCTTTCCCTTCGGGGCCCTGTGGCCGGGGAAGATGCTGGAGGTCCAGAGCGCCCCGAGGATGCGCCGGTGTTCCACGGACGGAATGAGGTAGCCAAACCCGCTCGGGGGGGCGGCAAGGTCTTTGATGTCATAGCCCAGTCCGACGATTGCCATGGGAGAATAGGGGATACGGGCGACAATGTCCGCACACGTGGACGAAACCCCCGAAAGTATTCCGGCCGCGGCATGAGCCGGGGTTGCAAGGACAACAGTGTCTGCTTCGAAATCACGCCGTTTGGTCCTGATCTTCCATCTGCCGTTGAACCTGTTCACAGTGACGACCTCATCTCCAGTGTGCAGGCAGTCGCCAAGATCATCGGCCAGCTTGTCGGACAGGACAGAAATCCCCTCCTTAAAGGATGTCAATACTCCACCTGGTCCGGCAGGTCCCGAGGAGATGACCTCCTCTCCACGTTTTTTGGCCTTTTTCTTCTCAGCTGCGATAGCAAACAGGCCTTTGATCAACCCACCATAGGTTTCCTCCAGTTCAGCTATGCGGGGAAAGCAGGCCCTCAGGCTCATTTTCTCGGGATCGCCCGCAAAGATCCCCGATACCATGGGATCGAGCATGCGTTCCAGAGCCTCACGTCCCAGCCGCCTGACGGCGAATTCCGCAAGGCTGGTATCCTGGTCTTTTTTTGTGACCGGGGCGAAAAGTTCCCCGACGATCCGGACCCGGCCCGGTACGGACAGAAGATTGGAGGTAAAAAAGCCCATGGGTGAGGCCTTCAACTCGTGAAGCTTGCCCCTTGAAAAGATGAAACGCCTGGCTGCGGCCTCATCGCTGGGAAGAAGGGACTCATCCAGCCCCAATTCATGTGCAAGGTCCAGAGTCCACGGTTTGCTGTCAAGGAAACCGTTGGGTCCGCCCTCGACAAGAAAACCTCCTTCCCTGCGGGCGGTGAATTTTCCACCTGCCCGCCCTTCCTTCTCAACGAGTTCCAACGAAAAAGGTGCGCCGGTCTCCCGCAACCCCTTCTGGATGAAGTAGGCGGCGGCAAGCCCTGAGATTCCCCCGCCTATTACAACTACCCTATGTGTTTTTTCCTGCGGTCCGGTCATTCGTTGCCTCTTGGGCCAGGTTGGCCAATGTTTCTATAAAGTCGGGACGGGTGTTTAACGCCGGAGCCCGAACATAGGTCGAAATACCCAGGTTCCCGGCGATCTCCCGGTGCTGGATGTCAAGCTCATACAGGGTCTCGATGTGATCCGACACGAATGACACCGGGACAACCACAATCGGAGGAGCGCCCCTTCCCGCCAGGTCCTTCAGGGCCTCCCCCAGGTCGGGGCCCAGCCATTTGACCGGTCCCAGCCTGCTCTGGAACGCCAGAACGTGAGCACGGTTTCCCAGCCTCTCCATAACCCCCTGAACAGTCCTGGCTATCTCGTTTGGATACGGGTCGCCCCTGTCGGCAAGGGATACCGGTATGCCATGCGCGGAGAAGAGGACCACGGCATCGTCCCTTTCCTCAGGCCTGATCTGATCCAGTGCATCCCTGATGGTGGACGCCAGAGCGTCGAGGTAACCGGGATGGTCCGGCCACCTGTCGATTACCCTGACTTTGCCCTCAAACGGCGACCTTGCCACCGCGGCTTCCAGGTCCCTCAGACACGACCCGGTGGTGGCCCCGCAATATTGCGGGTACAGGGATATAGCGAGAAGTTTTTCAGGGCCGCTGCCGGAAGCCTTTTCAAGCGAATCCCGTATAAAAGGGTGCCAATAGGAGAAAGCAGGAAGGATCGGGCCTATTCCCTGCAGTCCCCTGGAAGACAGGGCCTTTGCCATGGAATCGGCCTGACGGGCGGTGATCTCTCCAATGGGGCTTCTGCCGCCGATGAGGCGATATCGCGGAATCACCCTCTTTGCCCTGGAGGAGGATAGAAACGCGGCCAGGGGAAGTCGGATAAAACCGGGCAGACCGATAATCGCGGGGTCGGAAAAGAGATTTTTCAGAAACGGGCGTACAGCCTGAATCGAGTCAGGGCCCCCCATATTGAGCAGAAGGACTGCGGTGCCTCCGGGTCGGGATATCATGGCATGTCAGCGCCTGAATTCGTGAACCGCCTCCACCAGGGCAAGGGCGTTTTCCACGGGAGTCTGGGGCATTATGCCGTGCCCAAGGTTAAAAATGTGGCCGGGTTCGGGGCCCGCCTCTTCCAGCAGGTGATGGGTGCGCCTCCGGATCTCGTCCGGTGATGCGAAAAGAACCGTGGGATCCAGGTTTCCCTGAACGGCCTTGTCTTTGCCGAAGGTTTTTCTGGCCAGAGCGATATCCTGGCGCCAGTCTATTCCCACAACGTCCACGTTCAGGCCTTCCATGTGATGCGCCAGATAGGAGCCATTATTGATGTAGTAGATAACAGGCACGTCCTTTCGGTCCAGGCCGGCGACGATCCTCTTTACCGGGTCCAACGCGAACCTGACGTACTCCGGGTCGGCCAGAATACCGCCCCACGTGTCGAAGATCTGGACGGCCTGAGCCCCTGCTGCTATCTGGGCGTTCAGGTAGGCGATGACGGCGTCACCGAGCTTTTCCATGAGTTCGTCGGCCAGCTTCGGGCGGGAATAGATGAGGCCCTTGATGTTGTGGAACGACTTGGTCGTTCCGCCCTCCACGGCGTAGGTGGCCAGGGTAAAAGGAGCGCCGGAGAAGCCTATCAACGGGACCCTGCCGTCCACCTCTTTCCTGATCATCCTCACCGCTTCGAGGACAAAAGGAACATCCCTCTCCGGGTCAATGGCCCGCAATGCCCTTATCTGCTTTTCGTCCCTTACGGCCCCGAGGACAGGCCCCACCTTCTCCTCGAAAGCCACCGGTATCCCCATGGGCTCCAGGGGAATGAGGATATCGGAAAAGAGGATAGCCGCATCGACGCCGATGATGTCCACGGGAAGAAGTGTGACCTTTGTGGCCAGTTCCGGTGTCTTGCACAGGGTCAGAAAATCCACCGTGCCACGGACCTTCTGGTACTCGGGAAGGAATCGTCCCGCCTGTCTCATGATCCAGATGGGGGTTGTGGGAACCGGTCTGCGAAAGCAGGCGTCGATGAACGGGTATGTGGCGGCCATGGATTTAAACCTCGCTGGTTTACCTGTTGTCCGCCATCTGACGGGCAATTTTTTTGGGTATGTAGCTGCAGAAGGGCTCCTCGTCCATGTAGTCACCGGATACGGCCAGCGCCCGGGCCCTGCACCCGCCGCAGACCCCCAGGTATTCGCAGGATCCGCAGCGGCCCTTGTAATCCTTGAAGCTCCGGATGTCGTTAAAGAGGGCCGAATCTTCCCAGATCTTACGGAAGCTTTTTTCACGTACGTTGCCGGCTGACTGGGGAAAATAGCTGCATGGCTGTACGTCGCCCTTGCTGCCGATAAAGGCGATTGACTGGGCGGCGATGCATCCCTTTGCGCCGCCCGTCCCGAATTTGAGGTTGCGTCGGTTAAAATCGATCCCTTTCGCCTTGGCCTCCTGCTGGATAACGCGGTAGTAATGGGGAGCGCAGGTCGGGCGCACAAGCATCTCGGTTTCCTGCAGCTCCATGTCAAAGTGCCACTTGAGGATATCGTCGTAATCCTCCCTGGAGATAAGCTCGGCCATGAGCTCCTCGCCCCTTCCCATGGGCACTATCATGAACATGTACCATGCCACGGCCCCGATCTTTTTGGCCAGCCGGTAGACGTTGGGGATATCGGTCTGGTTCCGCTTGGTGAAGGATGAATTGACAAGAAACTCAATGCCGTTTTTCTTCAGGTAATCCGACGCCCGCAAGGTTGCCTCAAAGGCGCCCTCCTGGTGGCGGAAGTCGTCATGAATCCCGGCATTTGAACCGTCCAGGCTGAGGGAAACAATCCGGATTCCGGACTGCTTGATCTTATCGCACACCTCATCATCTACGAGGACCCCGTTGGTGGCAAGCGCCATGCGCAGCCCCTTGGAGGTACCGTAGGAAGCGATCTCGAACACGTCCTTACGCAGCAGCGGCTCACCGCCGGAAAGGACAACCACCGGTTTTGCAAAAGAGGTTATCTCGTCAATGAGGGATCTTGCCTCTTCCAGAGAAAAGTCTCCCTGGCCCGAACCCATGGTGGACGAGGAACGGCAATGGATGCAGTTCAGGTTGCATCTGCCGGTAATTTCCCACGCGAGCCATTTTGGCTCGAAAATTCTGCCCTGTCTTGTCCGCTGTTTCGCCTCTGTCAAGATTCTTTCCTCCATCCGGCCCTTCCATTGAAGCAGAACAAGCTAACATATATGGGATAAAAGAGGAAGCTGCCGACGACTTTCCGGCCGGTTGGCGTTGACCTCGGATGAGAAAGTCTGATATGAATTACAGAGCGGGACCAGCGTTTCAGGTGTGGAGCACATGCGTGGGTTAATGACACTCGAAAGGGGTCTGTGTGAACGACAATGAAATGCGAGAACTCATGTTCTCGCTCATGGGCGATGTTCTCGCCCATGAGGTTTATCCTGCCATCGAGAGGCTGCGCAGGGCCGAGATGGACAACCGCCGTCTGTTCAGGATCATGGCCGAGATGGTCACGGGGATGGAGATTATGGAAAAACTCCCTGATTCTGTGACTATCTTCGGCTCGGCGCGAAGCCGGCCGGAGGATGAGCTTTACAAAAAGGCGCGGAAAATCGGCCGTAGATTCGCGGAGGAACACTATGCCGTGGTCACAGGTGGAGGCCCGGGGCTCATGGAAGCAGCCAATCGGGGCGCCATGGAGGGCGGAGGGGAATCGGTGGGACTCAATATCCTTCTCCCGAAGGAGCAGCAGGCCAACGGATATGTTACGGTCCCTCTGAATTTTCGTTACTTTTTCATCAGAAAGGTCATGTTCCTCAAGTATGCAAAGGCGCTTATCATCCTGCCTGGCGGTTTCGGGACCATGGATGAGCTGTTCGAGTCCCTGACTCTGAAACAGACCGGCAAGATGCATAAATTTCCCATCATCCTTTTTGACAGGGGCTACTGGGGAGGGCTGTACGACTGGATGACAAACCACATGGTAAAATCCGGGTTTCTGGACGAAGATGAACTGGACCTCCTTTCCATAAGCGATGATCCGGAGGAAACAGTAAACCGCGTCAGTAGATTCTGCAGCGCCCAGAGAGAACCGTATATCAGCTATCTGGAACATGACGAACTTGGCGACAAGACATGACCAGAGGGAAAGATGTTAGATGTGCCCGTGCCCACCTGGGAGTGGGTGGTTATAGCCCTTTGCATCCTTCTGTCAGCCTACTTTTCAGGAGCAGAAACGGCATTCGTCAGCCTTTCACGGGCAAAACTCCAGACGCTGCTGGAGGAAAGGGGCCGTAAAAGGGACCCACTTCGACTCTGGCTCAAGGATCCCAACGCTCTTCTCACCTCCATTCTCCTCGGAAACAACCTCGTCAATATCGCCGCTTCGGCCCTGGCGACGGACGTCGCCTCAAAGATATTTCAAAATGGAGGGATCGCCGTTGCGGTGGGCGTGATGACGTTCGTCATCCTGATGTTCGGGGAGATAACCCCGAAAGTCATGGCGCGAAAGTACCCTGAGCGCTTTGTCCTCTCTGTCTCAATTTCACTTGCGCTCTTTTATTTTATTACATGGCCGATCACCCGATTTTTCACCCGGATGACATCCACATTGATCAGGCTGACAGGCGGCGATCCGGACAGGGATTTTTCCCCGGTGGAAGCGGATGAGCTGGAACTGATGGTCAGCCTCAGCGCCAGCGAGGGCGGTATAGAAAAGTACCCCGCCGACCTGATAAACAGGGTGTTTCACTTTGACCGGCAGACGGTTAAGGATGTAATGACACCCCGAACGGAGGTCCGGGCCTTGGAACTGTCCGATGAAATCGACCATATTATCCGGACGGTGATCGAAAGCGGGCACAGTCGGCTTCCGGTCTACCGTGAGAACCTGGATGATATCGTCGGTGTGTTTCACGCCAAGGATTTGATCCTGGCCAGTTCTGCTGAGCGGGATGCCTTTCGCGTGGGCGAACACATCGCAAAGCCGCATTTTATCCCGGAGAGCGCCCCTCTGGGCCGTGCTTTCCGGGAGCTGCAGGAGGAAAAGACCCATCTCGCCATTGTCGTCGATGAATTCGGCGGGACAGAGGGGCTGATCACCCTTGAGGACTTCCTGGAGGAACTGGTTGGCGAGATCCACGACGAGTTTGACCGGGAGGTGGAGATGATGAAGAAACTCCCCTCAGGCGCCCTGGAGGTCTCGGGAAAGGCCCCGCTGGATGAGCTGGAGAAAGTTTTCCCGCAGATGAATATAGACACTACCTGCAAAACGGTGGGTGGCCTCATAATGGAGACCACCGGCAAAGTCCCGGCCTCGGGGGAGTCTGTGGATCTTTCAGGGCTGAGATTTACCGTGATCAAGTCGGACGAGCGACATGTCAAGAAGGTCCTGATATGTCCTGTAGCGATGGGGATGAGGGTGGATGAAAAACAATAATCCCGCTGGACTCAGTTATGAGTCGTTTGCCGCTTTTTTCGATTCCGCACACGATTTACGGAAAACGGCCGCTGATCTGGCCTGCCGTGGATATTGCGAATATTTCAGGAATGACGAAGGGGGCGAAACAGGGTGTGCCGGCTTCACCGCCTTTCTTCATGCCATGGCCGGTGGGAAAATCCACCAGGGGCACCTGGCGAGCCTGCTGAACCGGCCTCCCGGCGTTCCCCGCAAGGTCGGTCAACTGATTGAGGCTCTCTGCATGCGGTGTTCCTATCTGAAGGATGGGTGCGATTTTATGGCGGAGCTTCGTGTCGAGGGGGCCACCCCCTGCGGTGGCTATCGGCTGTTCCTGGCGCTTCTGGATAACTCCACCCTGGGGCTGGCGGAATTGCACTTATCCACAGGTTTATCCACACCTGTGGATAAGTGTGACCCATACTTAACACTTTGCACTTAACGGATTTACGGGTCTTCCGGCTGCCCATCAGACGGTAAGCTGTAGACACAGCCGCAGTAGTTCTGCCTGTAAAGATCGTACATCCTGCTGAGCTGAACACTGATCTTGAATCCGTCCTTCTTCTTCAGGTTGGTGGGGATGTAGTTTACTCCGAATTCCGCCGCGGCCTCCCGGCCTATCCTGTTGACCATTTCGGCGTCCTTGTGGGGGCTGACGGTGAGGACCGCCGCGAAATGGCTAAATTCACGTTCCCTGGCCACCCTCGCTGTTTCCCTGAGTCTCAGGCGGATGCATTCGATGCAGCGCTTTCCCTTCTCAGGCTCGTTTTCCATGCCCTTCACTGTCTCGTGCCAGACCTCCGGATCGTATGCCCCCTCCAGGAAGGGAAAACCGGTGGCGGCTGCAAGGTCTTTCATCGCCTCAAGCCGCCGTCGGTATTCGCCCCCGGGATGGATGTTGGGGTTGAAAAAGTAGCCCTCAGCCCGGCAGCGGTCCGTGAGGCGCTGGATCCCGATGGTGGCGTCAGGTGCGCAGCATATATGGATCAGCAGTTTCATGCGGGCCTTTCCGAAGTTAACTTATCACAGCGTGACCACTTCCAGATCACACCACCAGCCTTCGAGTAAAGCTTCGACTTGGCAGGCAGGGTTTTACAAGAGGGTTCCAGTCGTAAAGCGCCAAGACACATTGTTCTCTCGCTGAGCACGCGGAGAAGAGATTTGGAAAGATTATAAACCTTTATTTTGGTTTTCTCTGCGATCTCTGGTGAGTCACGCTCGCAGCGTGACGAGCGAGCGAGAAAAAAAGGCTTGATTTAACCCCGTGAACCCTGTGCCCTTCTGTGTTAGATTACATTTTCTCTTTTCCGGTTTTCCTCCAGATACTCTTTTCCAGGACGACCCTGAAAAATTTGTCTTGATTTTTCCCTGTAGAAAGTATAAAAATCCAGCCGTTTTGTGTAAAGGGGTTTTCTCAACGCGTCCATGCAGTGGGGCGCAAATCAATCAATGATGTCCAATGCGTGGGCATTGAAACCTTTTCATGGAGGAACGAAAGATGATCTGCACTATTCTCAAGGAGGAAATCGACTGTATTTTTATGACCCGGCAGGGCTGTACCTACAATGGAGGCCATTGCGAGCCCGTTGTGCAGGCCTGCGAGGGCTGTGGGAATGCCAGGGAGATCGAGGATAATTTCTACTGTGTGGCCAGCGCCAACCCGGCGGCGAAATGGAACATAGGCGTCTGCAATTATGCCACGCACGTGGAGAAGGGAAATCCCGTTATCGCCCAGGCGAAGATCAATCCCCTCAAGGCATCCAAGAGAGCCGGGGCGCACAGATGATGGACTTTTTACAACCCTGTCACAGATAGATCGAGAAAAAGACGGATCGGCAATAAAAGGCGGCCCCATCAAGGAGCCGCCTTTTATATTGGGCAGTTGACGGAGTTGCTAGTCGACAGAATGTATCGGTCTCTTGACAACGAGGGTAAGCACAATGCCCACGACAGCCATGATGGCCAGGGTGAAGTACACCTGGTTGTAGCCGCCGGCGATATTGCCGGATTCCTTGGCTGCCTTCATGATTCCAGCGAAATACTTGGGCACGGTGAACCCGCAGATGCCCCAGGCGGTAAAGATAATGCCGTAGTTGGCGCCGATGTTTTTTGAGCCGTAGTAGTCCGCGGTGAAGGAAGGCATCATGGCCAGATAGCCGCCGTAGGAAAAGCCGACTATGCAAAGACCGATGAGAACCTGCCAGAAACCTGTCGCGTTTCTGAGGAAGAACAGGCAGGCGATAAGGTAGCCGCAGTACATGGCCACAGTGGTCATGTTCCGGCCGATCTTGTCGGAGGTTGCTCCCCATGCCAACCGGCCGACGCCGTTAAACAGTGACATGAGGCCCAGAGCCGCTCCCCCGGACATTACCGCCGCGCCTTTGGAAAGCTCGACGATTATGGGTTTAGCCTGACCGATGGCGGTGATGCCCACCGATGTGCCCAGGAAGTAGATCACCCAGAGAACCCAGAACTGCCACGTCTTTACCATCTCGCCTGGTGTGAAGTCCTCCTTGGTGGGGGCACCGGTGGCTACTGGCGGTTCCCATCCGGGAGGTTTATAGCCTGCGGGGGGGACCCGATAGACCTGGGCCGCACCGATAACACAGATGTAGAATACGACCGAGAGTATAATGAATGTCCTGGGAATGGTGGTTGCGTATGCCTCCGGATTGTTACCGATGAGTTTTTCGATAAGGGGTGCGAAAATCAGTGACCCGGCGCCGAAGCCCATAACCGCCAGACCGACGATCATGCCCCTTTTGTCCGGGAACCACTTCACGCAGGTTGCGATGGGCGTCACGTAGGCGAAGCCCACGCCAAGGCCGCCCAGGATCCCGTAGCCGAAGATCAGCCCGCCGACGGAGTTGCCGATGAATGCGGAAAGAAGAACGCCCGTTCCCATAAGAATCCCGCCGACGGTGCCGACGAGCCTGGGGCCCTTCTTGTCCTGCCAGAACCCGGCGATGATCATGGCGACGGTGAACATGAGAACCGACCATCGGTATGGCGCGATGGTCTGGACTTTGCTCCACCCGTGCAGGGCAGTCAGCGGGCCTCGGAAAACAGCCCAGGAATAAAGGACGCCGAGGCAGAGCTGCATAACGAGCGCCGCGCCGACGAATCGCCATCGATTACCTAGATTTTGTTCCATCTAATTAAACCTCCGTATCTCGAGGGGGAGGTACCTTCCTCCCTCAGGGTAAGTTGTCGCTGGTAGCCGAGAGGTGTATCAGCGCTGATACACCTGCAGGGGCTGCCGCATTGTGAAGGCCGAGCGACGGCTGGTTCCCGCCGTTGGTCATTCGGTTCAAAATGAGGCAACTGGCCCGTTTGATGCGGGGGTCCCGTCACCGACCTGTCCGTGGAAGGCCGAAACGGGGTCTTACGGTCGAAGTCCACCTCCTTTCATAAGGGATTACGCTTTGCTTCAAGGCCCGGAAATTCACAGCGCGGCCTCATTTATCAAAAGCCTGTCAGTAAAAACCGAAAAGGCGTTTACAGGGCAAACGGGGTATCAGAACCGGGTTATGTCCGTGTAAACACCTTTTTCGAGCCGACCGTTCAGGCCGACAGCCATAGCTTTCAAACAAGCTGTTATGCAGTGTAAAAAATCATTTTTACGTTATGCATGCTAAAACACTGTTATTGTTATGTCAAGCAAAATGTCCCCAATGCTGATCTTGGTTGAAGAGCCCGGAATCCATAGTCCAGAGGAGAGGGGACAAACGGGTCAGAGACGTAATGGAGCAGGAGTGTATGGTATATAGAGGGGCAGGTGGTCTTGTATGCGTCAAGTAAAGGTGATATGAACCTGAATACCGGTTGATTGTCGGCATTTTTCGGCCTGGATGCCGAAAAATGCGGGCATCAGAAGCTCCAGGAAGGATTCCATTATGAAGATTGGATTAGCCGGATATTCCGGCTCGGGAGTAACCAGCGTCCTTGCCCTCTTCTCTCAGGATCTCGGACTTCTCGGGAGGCACGGCAGCCCGGAAATCCGTTCGATCAAACTCCACGACCCACGACTTCAGCGCCTCACAGAGCTTTTCAACCCAAGGAAGGTCACCCCGGTTCAACTTGATATCGTGGAACTGGGTGATCTGAGGCCTGAAAGGGGCGGCGGCTTGAGGAAAGAGACGGTGGGGAGGGCTGCAGGTCTCGACGCACTTGCCGTAGTCCTCCGGGGGTTTGAGGCCCCGATGTCCCCACGGATCCGATCCCCGGAAGAATTGATGAAGGAGATGTCATCCCTTTTCGATGAGTTCACCCTGACTGACATGATGCCCGTTGAGGGGCGGCTGGAAAGGCTTGAAAAGGAGGGAAAGGGATCATCGCGGGAGGCGAGTCTGCTCAAAAGGATCAGGGCTCGGCTGGAGGATGGTGAATCCGTACGGTCCATGGGCCTGACCCCCGATGAGGACAGATCGATTGCCGGTTACCAGTTTCTCACCCGTACTCCACTGTATGTCCTGGTCAACGTGGGAGAGGACGGCGCCGGCAAGGTCCAGTATCCGGAACTGGAAGCGACGTGCGTATCCGACGGAATCGGGTACATGGAAATCTGCGGCAAAGCCGAGTTGGAGCTCCTTGAGATCCCCGAGGAGGAAAGGGCGGTATTCCAGGAGGAGTTGGGGTTGGGATTGTCATCCAAGGACAGGTTTATAACCGGGGCCTTCGAATTGATCGATCTTATCACTTTCTTCACGGTGGGTGAGGACGAGGTCAGGGGGTGGACCGTTCCTAACGGGATAAAGGCGGCAGAGGCCGCAGGAAAGATTCACAGCGATCTTCAGCGGGGCTTCATCAGGGCCGAGGTGCTCCCGTGGGATGATTGCCTTGCCCTCGGCGGGCTTGCGGCGGCCAAGGAAACGGGCCGGCTGCGCATTGAGGGGAAGGAATACATCCTGAAGGATGGGGAAATCTTCCACGTCCGGTTCAATGTATGAACCGCTTAAAAGCCATGCATGGACTTTTTGCGACCATGCCAATGTTATAACAGGGAGAAAACAGGCGCATGAAAAACAGGGGCAGCAATAATAATGGACACAAGGTGAAGATCGGTCTTCCAAAGGGAAGCCTGGAGGATGCCACCACTGAACTGTTTCGAAAGGCCGGCTGGCGAATAAGCCGCGGATCCAGAAACTACTTTCCAACCGTAGATGACGATGAACTATCCTTCTCCCTCGTCAGGGCGCAGGAAATGTCACGGTTTGTTCAGGACGGAATTCTGGATGCGGGCATCACCGGGCGGGACTGGATCCTGGAAAACGAGTCCGACGTTGTCTGGCTGGAGGAGCTGAGTTATTCCAAGGTCAGCACCCGGCCTGCCCGGTGGGTTCTCATCGTACCGAAGAACAGTTCCTACGACAGGATCGAAGACCTGGCCGGCAAAAGGATATCTACCGAGCTTGTGGGTTTCACAAAAAGGTATTTCGAAGAAAAGAAAATTGATGTCAAGGTTGACTACTCGTGGGGCACAACCGAGGCAAAAGTCGTGGAGGGAATCGCCGACGCGGCGGTTGAGGTCACCGAGACCGGCAGCACCATCCGGGCTCATGGCTTGAAGATCATCCATGAATTGATGCAGTCCCGCCCCTGTCTCATCGTCAACCACGGCTCCTACAAGGATCCATTCAAGAGGCGAAAAATAGAGAACATCAGTCTCCTGCTCAAGGGGGCGGAAAAGGCCATGGGGATGGTGGCTATCAAGCTGAACGTACACCGGGATAATCTGGAGAAAGTTATCCAGATGATGCCCAGCCTCAATGCCCCGACCGTTGCCGGGCTTCACCAGAGCGAATGGTACTCTGTTGAGTCGGTGGTTCCCGACAAAATGGTCCGACAGTTGATTCCGCAACTTCTCGAATGCGGTGCCGAGGGAATTATAGAATACCAGCTGAACAAGATCCTTTAGGGTCTATGGCAGGTTTTTCCCATGGGAGATTTTTTGCAAGCCGGACCAGTGACCACCATCCATCGACTGGGCGAACTCAGGATCGACGACCTTGCGTCGAGGTTGGAGCGGTTTTCCCGGGATCGTTCCCTTGCCCTCCTGATTCCAGCGCTTGCCTCAGAGATGGATACCCCTGCCCTGGGAGCAATTTTCGAAAGGCTGGCGTCGGCAGCATATCTTGAGGAAATAGTTCTTGTTCTCGGCCGGGCCGATCGGGACGACTATCGCCGCCTTGAAAAGCTCGTGGACCCTCTCCCCATGCGAACGACAGTTGTCTGGCCGGAGGGGCCGAAACTCTCCCGCGTTCTGGCATCACTGCGGCCGGGTCTGGATGTGGGTCCACCGGGGAAAGGCCGTGACGTCTGGATCGCCCTGGGATACATCCTGTATAATGCCGGTGCCCACGCCATTGCCCTCCACGATGCTGATATCGTCGGCTACACGGGAGAGATTCCCATGCGCCTCCTGCTTCCGGTGGCTGACCCGATCCTGAACTTTGCTTTCTGCAAGGGGTACTACACGAGAATCGCCGATAATACGCTGCAGGGAAGGGTAACAAGGCTTCTGGTGGCCCCCCTGGTAGCTGTCCTCAGGGAAGAAAATCCCACGGATGTCCTGATGCTCATCGGCGCCATGAGATATCCCCTTGCCGGCGAGTGTGCCTTTACCCTGGATCTTGCGGGACGCATATCCATTCCCAGGGATTGGGGCATGGAGGCCGGAATCCTCGCGGCCATCGCCGGGGAGGTGGAACCGTCCGGAATCTGTCAGGCAGGCATTTGTGAAAACTATGATCACAAGCATCAGGCGCTGTCTGCGGGTGATGAACGGGGCGGCCTGAACCGCATGGCGGTGGAGGTGGCGGAGACCCTTCTCAGGGGCTCGGCGCCCGCTGGAGGGTGGAAGAGGGATCTTGTTGACCGCTACCGCAGGAAAACCGATATCTTTATTGCCATGTACCGTGCGGACGCTCTCGCAAACGGACTTAATTACGATGATGAAGCTGAGAAAATGGCGGTGGAGACCTTCGCCGGGGCTGTGTCATCAGGTCTGCAAAGGTCGGAGGGCCGGCAGGATCTGCCGCCACTACCCGCATGGCGTAAGCTGGAACGGTCGAATCCGGGCATTATGGCCGCAATTGCCGAAGCGGTAAGGAATGAAGGGGAGGAGGTTTGAAGCTTGGGGTTTGAGAGTTTGAGGTTTAAATCTAGACCTCGGTCCTGAATCCCGTTCCCCGAAGTGCGCAACTTCAAACTTCAAACGGCAAATCTCAAATCTGCGATCTCAAACCTGAAGCCGCAAGTCAGGATGCGCGGTTCAGGATTCTCCTGAGTTCCTTCTTTCGGTTTCGCAGATCCCTGACCCTGGCGATATCTTTGGCTTCCGCAGCCTGGGCTATCTGGCCTTTTAAACTCTTTTTTTCCTTCTTCAGGGCTGGAATGTCGTATTTTTCGAGAAGTTTTCGCTTTGCCCTGGATTGAGTTTGGACAGCAGCCTCCGGCGCCTTCGCCTGGGGTGTTGCCGCCGTCTTAACAGACTCCGTCTTCGCAGTTGCGGGCTCCGGCTCTGCGGGCTCGGGTTCCGGTGTCGGCTCGGCAGCCGCCTCGGGGATGGTTTCAGCAACAGGGGCTTCTTCGGTAGCAGCTTCCACAGCGGGTTTGGCAGTCTCCACCTCGGGTGTTGCCTCGACGACACCCTCCTCAACCGGTGCGTCCGCTTGCGTTCCCTTGCCGGGCGCTTCTTCAATGGCTTCAGCCGGGGTCTTGACGGCGGTCTCCTCAGTCGACGTTCCGGCAGATTCGGTGCCGGCGATGGCGGTAATCAGGTCGGCCTTCTTCATCCCGGAAATACCGGTAATGCCCAGCTCCTTGGCAATCCCCTTCAACTGAGCTACAGTTTTGCTCTCGAGGTCCTTGATATCCATGATGTGCCCCTTTCATATGGCCGGCGCGCCCGGTAAGGCCCGCAAACTTGTGCCGATTCGATTGCAGGAGTAGATGACTAGCAGATCACGAAAAAAGAGTCAACCACAGTCCCTCCCCTACCGTTCTCTGGCATCCTACCTGCGTGAGATCTTTGGGACCCCTGTCAGGAAAGTTCCGGTGGACCCGGGGTTCGGGTGCCCTAACCGTGACGGGACCCTTGGTAAGACAGGGTGCTCCTTCTGCGTTCCGGATAGTTTTGTTCCTTCCCACGCAAGGGAGGGGGGAACCCCCATGGACCAGATCAGGCGTGCGGAGAAGCTCTACTCACGTGCCCCTTTCATCGTATATCTCCAGGCCGGATCAGGGACTTACGCTCCCATCCATGTTTTCAGGAAAATGGTGGATGAGCTCTGCGGCCTCCCCGGCATGGTTGGTCTCTTCGTGGGTACCAGGCCGGACTGCGTGGATGAGGAGGTACTTGATGTCTTGGCGCCCTGGGAGGGCCGTAAGCTCCTCTGGCTGGAATTGGGTCTTCAGTCATCCTCGGACAGAACGCTGACCCGCATCGGGAGGGGGCATGGAGTGGAGGCCTTTGTCGCCGCCAGGGGCCTGGCGAGGGACCGGGATATCCCGGTCTGTGCCCACGTCATCCTGGGGCTGCCCGGCGAGGAGAAGGAGGACATGATGGCTACGGCAGCCTTTCTGGCCAAAAATGATGTGGAAGGCGTCAAGCTTCACCATCTTCAGATTATCCGGGGGGCAGGCATGGAGGACGAGTATATGCGCGGTGAGATCGCCACCCTCGACTTTTCGGAATATCCGGCGATCGTCGCGGATTTTCTGGAGAATATTCCACCCTGGACCGTGGTTCACCGACTACTGGCTGACGCGCCCGAGGACATGCTCATTGCCCCCCGGTGGCCGGAAAAGATAGAGGTGGTACAGGCCATAAGGAAAGAGATGTTAGCCAGACAGAGTTTCCAGGGCAGGTCGTGGAAGGGCTTGCCGACCAACAGGCAAGAGATCGCCGCCGCCGATTCAAATCCCTTAAATCCCATTGCCGGACGAATTGTCCGGACCCTGAGTCCTGGGTAAACCCACGAACTGCATCATTGGTTGTGAACCTTGGCACACAAATCACGTAATTCTATGATATAATAGTAAAAATGTTCATGGAAAATGGACACATTAAAGAGCAGAAAGGGTTTCCCCCAAGGTTCATGAAAGGAGATGGTTGAAATGCACAAGAAGGGCCTTATCGCAGGATTGGTGGCAATGGCAGGGATCTTTTTTTTCCTGAGTATGAACAATGCAACGGCAGCTTCACAGCCCTCACGGTACGGAGACATTGTTGCCGAATGGGCTACCGGCCCCCATTCCCGGACACAGGCGGATGTCGCCGGTGAGTTGTCCGAAGAACGTGTGGGACAGACCCCCGGAGATGTGATCCACGGGGAGGATGCTGAGGACTGCATCGCCTGCCACGGCCCCACGTCGGTGCTGGCGAACGGCGGAATGACCGAGGCGAAGGCGCTGCAATACTTCTTCACTACAAAAGACGGCAGGTTCACTAAAGATACCAAAACCGCACACACGGATGAGTGGCCAAGCGTTTCCTGTATCGCCTGCCACGACCCGCATAACCCTGCTGCCCGTTCGTACTTTAACTCATCCACCGGAAAATATGTGGTGACGAAAAGCTCTGCGGAACTTTGCGGGCAGTGTCACGGCAGCCTGCGCTTCCCGGGCACCGACCACCTCAGTTACAATATCCTGAACGGTAAGGGGGGTATCGGGGTGCCTGACCAGCAGACGATGCCGGATGTTACCTGCACCGATTGTCATATGTATAACAGCGGTGTGGACGGCAGCAACTCGGCCATGTTCCATGGACATAAGTTCAGTATTACGGTAAATGAGGCGAATGGAAAAAGCTCAACATCATGTACCCAATGCCACGAAACCATAGATGGCGCCACCGCCAAAGCGATCATAGATGTATGGAAATCAAGCTTCCGGACCCTCGATGCCACCACCGGGAAAAATGTTGCAGCTGCCGGGAAGGTCATGGCGGGCCGAAATGACAAAGGATTAAAGGCCAAGCTCGATGAGGCTCAAAGTAATCTGAGCTATGCCGAGTCAGATGAAAGCGGCGGTTTCCATAACCGCAAATTCCTCATGTCCCTGCTTAATGATGCCAACGGCAAGGCGCTGGAGATTCTGTCTTCATTGAAGAAGTAACGAACGGGTGAGCTTCATTTGGCCGTTGGCTCTATGGATTGGTATCCGGGGCCATCGGTCTCCTGAGTGCAGTAATCCTTGTGGCGAGTTTCTCCATCAGGGGCTGTAAAGTGTCCCTGTCCAGAGCGCATACCGACAGGGCGTCATGGCGCTTTCCCATGTTGACCAGGGTCTCATCGTCAACGAGGTCGGATTTGTTCAGTACCAGGAGTTGGGGCATGGAACATAGTTCCATGCCCTCGATGGTCCTCTCCACCGTCCGGATCTGTTCCTCGCATTGAGCGTGAGAAGCGTCCGCCAAATGGAGTATCAGGTCGGCATCCCTGATCTCCTCGAAGGTGGCCGAGAAGGCGCGTTCAAGTTCCGGGGGGAGATCGTGGATCAGGCCAACGGTGTCGGTCAGGATGCAGGTCGTCCCGTCTGGAAAGGAAAGCCTTCTGCTGACCGGGTCCAGGGTGGCGAACAGTTTATTCTCAGCGATCTCCGAACTTCTTGTAAGTGTGTTGAGGAGGGTACTTTTGCCCACGTTTGTATAGCCCACGATGGAGACAATGGGGATCTTATCCCTGCCTCTCCGGCTTCTGCTGACCTGACGGTTCTTCTGGAGCCGCGCAAGGCTGATCTGCAGTTTTGATATCCGTTGTCTTATGCGCCGCCTGTCCACCTCCAGCTTGGTCTCACCGGGCCCCCGTGTTCCTATGCCGCCTGCCAGCCGTGACAGGGCAGTGCCCTTTCCTGAAAGGCGTGGAAGAAGATATCGCAGCTGGGCAAGTTCCACCTGGATTTTGCCCCCACGGGACCGTGCGTGTTGGGCGAAGATGTCCAGAATCAGCATGGTTCTGTCGATCACTTTCAGCTCAGTTATGTCGGCAATCGCCAGGAGTTGGGAGGGGGAGAGTTCGCTGTTGAAAACCAGGGTGTCCGCCCCGGTATCCAGAGCCAGGACAGCTGCGTCGTCAAGCTTTCCCCGACCGATAACATAACGGGGGTCGGGTCTGGATCTTGGCTGTATAACAGTCCGCGCGACTACAATGCCGGCGGTTCTCGCCAGTTCTCCAAGCTCATCCATGGACTCTTCGGCTCTGGAAAAAGAAGATCCGGCCAGGGCAACCAGAATAGCCCTTGACGCCCCATCGGTGATCCTTCCGGTGATATGCTTCCTGAGGTCCCCTTCCGCCATGGAGATAAGGGCGAGTGGGTCCCCTGGAAGAGCGTGAGGCCCGGGGTATGTCTCCATCGTCCAGCGGGAGGATGCCGATTTCATCAGATAGCCCAGGTGGGTCGTGGAGGGGATGCCTTCGAGGGTGACCTCGATAGCGACGATCAGATCCAGCCGCACCAGCGTCAGGTCAGCCAGGTCCTCCCGGGAAAGGCCCGCCGGTTCCAGATGGGTGTGGATAAGCCGCAGCCCCCTCAGGTGCCCGGGGCTGAATCGGTATCTGGAAAGATCAGGGATGTAAACGCCCTTTCTGTCGCCGATGAGGATGAAGTTGACAGAACCTCGCCGATCAATGAGAAGGCCAAGCTGCCTTTTAATCTCCCGGGACAGTGCAGAGAGCCGGCGGGCCATCTCGACAGGGATAATCTCCCCGGGGGCAGGCTTCATGCGGCCTAACCGCTCAATGCGGCGGATCTGATCCGGCTTCAGGCCGGTGGTCTTGCCTTCAATGATGGAAATAGGAAGCTCCTCCCTTCCCGGACGCGTTGATGGACTTTTTGCGAGTCCATCAACATTAAACGTCTTAGCCGTGTCACGCAACCTTTCTGTGAGAAGGACATGCCACGAGCGCCGACGCCATATATTTTTTGTCAGGGAGAATTGGACCAAACTGTCCTGCCGTCCTGCGGCTATGATCGGAATCACCCGGTTTGGCTGCGATTAAATCAATAATGCATAGTAAAATGACAGATTCAATCGTTCCGGGGCTGTCTCTGCTCGATCCGTTGTGTAAAATATGCTCTTTTCTGGCGAGAACGAGATATTCTGCCAGCAGTGCAAGCAGAAAAAATCCCGCGACCCACACCCCATCAAACCATTTATCGTGAAAAATAAAGCCAAGCGTTTTATTATTGTAATAATCTTTTATCCCCAGCAGGGCAAAGCTCAAGCGTTCATAATGTTTTGTGATCGATGTTTCCTCGATAGTATTTCTGACGGTTTCGTAGGTTTTGAATTTTTTCAGAATTTCTTTTCCCTGGTCATGGTTCATTTTCATGCTCTTGAAAAATCCGCCTGGAATCTGATTGTCAGGGTCCATGGTATCCCCGATTTGCGGAATGATTAACACGAAGGCAAGCCAGATGGTAAAACCGATAATCAGGGCATTCGGGAGAGACTTCAGTTTGAGAGCCAGAATCGATGTCAGGCAGAAAAAGAACATGATATAAAAATAGGATGCCACAAAAACCAATCCGAGCTTGACGAGCTCTGCTGTAGAAAATTGTACCCCTCCGACAAACCACAGGATCAGATACAAAGCCAAAGCATTGACGGCCAGGACAGAAAGGATAAGAGCACTGTTGCCGAGAACCTTTCCTGAAACGATATCATATTGGCCAATCGGCCTGCTCAAGAGAAGCTGGAGCGTGTTTTTCCCCTTTTCTTTGGCTATACTGAGGTAGCCCAGGATGATACCAAGGATGGCACCGATGATCTCAAGGTAATCTACCACACCCCGTAGCATCTTTAAGGGAAAAAACTGTGGTGTGGATGTGTCTGGCACCTTTCCGAGGTTTTTGAGAACCTGCAAGGCCTGATTGTACTCGGCGAGCTTGTTGCGGAAATCAAAGGATGCCAGCACGATCGAAGTAATGGTAAGGAGCAGCAAAAAGCCCAGCAAAACAAAAAAAAGCCGATTTTTCCTGGAATCACGATAATCTTTTAAGGCGATGATAAGCATGTTTTGCATGATATTACTCAGTGACCTCCTCTTCACACACATTAAAACTTCTGAGGGCATAAACACAGCCAATCACCAGGAGAACCAGGAATACAAGCGATGACCAGGGGGAAAAGGAATACTTACCTCCTTCAAGCAGCATTCGGCCCATGGACGTATAGTTTTCTGAAATCGAAAATGGCGCGATAATTTCCCGGATGGTCGTAAAAAAGTGGCTTTGTGGAAACGCAGCCTGAATCGATGTGGGATTCAGCAGCATTGTTGGATCCAGAGCGGAACTTAATTGCGGCATCACAAAGCTGATAAAAATCCAGATTATCACCGGACTTAAAAGAGCCAGTGATTCACTCTTTGATGTGATGGAGAACAGAAAACCAAGCATGGCAAAAACAACGACATACTCCAGTGAAACTGCATAAAATGCAAAGAGCCTGAGAATTTCCGCAAAGGACAACAGGCGCGATGAAATCAGACTCGCCGAAAACAGGCTAATGACAAACGAAGCTGCCATGACGGACGTCAAGACGAGCAACATTCCACCCATTTTCCCCAACACGAATTCTCTGCGGTCAAATGGTTTCGTAAAAAGGATTCTGGATACTCCGGCTCTTCGTTCCCTGATAAAAGCACTATGGCCAACGATGATAGCCAACAGCGATCCGATCAGCAGGATATAAATCACCATGTTTTTCAAAATCGAAAGTGCAGGAGTCATCAGGAACGGATTTACGGGAATCTCCGTAATGCCTTCCGCTGCCATACGTTGAACCGTTGCGGCGTAAATTCTGAGAATCGTGTGTTTCGTGGACCACCCGATGTAGGTTGAAAGCAATGTCATCGCAAGAAAGACACATAACAGCAGCGCAAAAGTTTTTTGCCTCCGCAGCGCCAGGAATTCATGCCCGGCAATTGTACGTATTGTGAGGAACATTACGTCTCCCTATCCGGCCAGGTTCTCAAGATAAATGGTTTCCAGCGACACCTCGTCCCTGAACGTATCCAATGTGTTTTCCAATGAGTCCTTATAGATCAACCGCCCATGGCTGAGCACGCCGATTGTCGTGCATGTTCTGGCAACCTCTGACAGCAGATGGGTATTCATGAAGATTGTCATCCCTTTTTCGCTGTTGAGTCGGAGAATCACCTCTCGAAGATGCTTGATGCCCCTTGGATCAAGACCGGAGGTTGGTTCATCCAGAAACAGCACCTCCGGGTCATGGATGATTGCCTGAGCGATGCCGATACGCTGGCGCATACCCTTCGAGAATTCCCCGAGTTTTTTGTTTTCAATCCCCTGAAAATCCAGGAAGGTCAACACCTCGCTGATTTTTTCCCCCGGATTTTTCACGCCTGATAGCCTGGCAAAAAAATGCAAGATTTTCAAAGGCGGTCAGGTCTTCATAAAATTTGACGTTTTCCGGCAGGTAGTCGATTCTTTCCCTGACCTGTCTGCTCTCGTCCTGGATATCAAATCCGCAGATCGATGCCCTTCCGGACGTCGGAGACAGCAGCGTGGTCAGGATATTCACGGTCGTGGTTTTTCCTGCTCCGTTGTGCCCGAGGAACCCGAAAATTTCTCCACGAGACACCTGTAAATTCAAATCGTCCAGTGAAATAAACTCTTTATATTTTTTGGTTAGCCCTTCGGCCACTATCATGAAATCGTGCTCTCGTCTCATAATTTCAGTCCTGTTTTCCATGTGGATTCGTGAAAATAATTGTTTCAGTATCCCGGCGTGAAACTTTACTGTCGATGTTCTGCGTTGGCGCTCCTTCCATCGGTTACTGATCAGTCGGCCTGTTCAACACCCCCCGCATCTTTCTTGATCTGAATCGTCACGGGTGCATATTCCTGCACACTCATCGTCAATTCAAAAAGCTTGGGGTGCTTGCTGGTGTGATAAATGCTGTTTTCATTCTCACCGAAGTGATTCAGGCCTTTGGTATTGTCGAAATGAATCGTGGCAGACTTATTTTTTTTAACAACAAGGTTCGGTAATTTAACGTAATACCCTTCCTGCTTCTTTGTAACGACGTCCCTGATGGTGCAATAGGCTTCAAAACCGATCAAATCGGCGCCGGAAATATTTTTCAGCGTAATCTCCAAATGATCATTCGCGTCCTTTTTCGCTGCGGGATCATAATTATTTTCCACTATAGCATTTACAATTTCAAACCCCTTGCGCATAGCCGCATTGACAATGGGGTTCTTGGCGAACACGGGGGTTTTATCCTTTAAATCGTTAATGCCGTCACCATCCGTATCCTGATTCTTCGGATTGGTACCCAGAATCTGTTCCGCCACATTCGAGATACCGTCACCATCGCTATCTACTTGTCCTGCATAGGCCGATATATTACTGATTCCAGGCATGAGTAACAGGACTACGGTAACTATGATTGTTGCGTTCATTCTGCTCGTACAATGATACATATCTGCTCTCCTCGATTTGCTGTTAACAATGCAGCGGCAAAGAACATTGATCCCGGGATTGGCCCCTGCCCAAAACTGGACCCGTTATCAGGGTTGCAGCGGTTCTGAGCAACGTTACCTGCGGATTAAAAAGAACGAAAATCTCCAACTTCAAGACAAGCATACAGGGGGAACCTTAAACGAACATTAAAGGAAGATTAGAATTCTCTAATGGAAAAAGCTTCAGGAGGGGGTTTGCAATTCAGCTGATACGGGGAAATGAGACACGAAATGTTGTTCCACGCCCGGGAGGACTGTCTGCCGAGATTTTCCCATGGTGGAGAGCGATGATGTTGCGTACAATTGCCAATCCAAGGCCGGAACCGCCGGTATCGTGGGAGCGCGAAGGGTCAACCCGATACAGTCGATCGAAAATATAGGGTAACGCCTCCTCGGGGATACCTATGCCGGTATCTGAGATTGTAAAGATAGATTCGCCTGCATCCTGACGCAATGAAAACGTAATACGCACCTCCGGCGGGGGTGTATTTGATGGCATTGGATATCAGGTTTGTGAACATCCTCTTCAGCAAACTGCCGTCACCCATAATTTCGGCAAAGTCCATCTCTTCGAACCTGCAAGTCAGGTGTTTCCTTCGAGCAACCCCGTGCATCGCTTCAAATACCTCTAAAAAGACCTCATGCAATGCGACCGGCACAAACGACGATGAACAATTGTTGACATCCATTGTGGCCAGAAACAACAGGTCCCCTATGATTTTCTGAAGTTGGTCCGCATCTTCAACTATATTGTGCAGGACCTGCTGATATCCTTCCGGTGTTCTCGGTTTTCGCAAGGCGATATCCGCGTTGCACTTTAGTTGCGCCAGAGGAGTTCTTAGCTCGTGGGAGACATCGCCGGAAAACTGGGTAATTTGTTGAAATGACTGTTCCAGACGATCGATCATGGCATTAAATGTTTCGGCCAGTTCGCCAATTTCGTCATGGCTGTCAATCGAGTCAAGTCTGAGAGACAGGTCTTCCGACGTAATTTTACGAGTTACGGAAACCATGCGCCGAACAGGAGAAAATGCCTGTTTCATGAAAATATACCCTGCAATCGCAGTCACAATCAGCACAATTGGAAATAACATGGTGAACACAAATAATAGCCCCTCCAGCGTGTTGTCAATGTGTTGTGTCGAAAGGGCTACCTGCAGAATATACGGCCGATTGTCCCTGTCATATACAGGTAGTGAGATCATTCTTACCGGAAAAGGGAGCGGCCGGAGAATCGTTTCGTAAAAAGATGTGTGGCGAGCAACGGCCTGATAGGCGTTGGGTGAAAGCGGCAGCAGCAGATTATTAAGGGACGATGTCCTTGCTACCATGGAGTACGTTCGTTTTTCAGCTTGGGGGAATTCCAGGAGTTGTATATACGCGGTATTCACAAAAAAGGTCTCTTTTGTCTCATCGTCTATCGTGTTGACAAAATAATGTTTTTTCCCTTTGTCAATAGTATAGAGACTGCGGGGTTCACCTGGAAACTCTTTCGTATACTCAGAGAACGATTGTTCAAAGATCTTTCCACCATTAAGAAGCACATTATCAAGATTTCCGGTCAAAATAGCCTGAAGACTGAAATACACAATGAGTCCAAGGAGCAGCAGCAGAAAACATAATGACCCGACATACCAGAACGTAAGTTTTAACCGAACGGATTTAATCATCATCACCGTTGTCATCTTTCATCACATATCCGAGGGAACGAACAGTGTAAATCAATTTTTTCTCAAACCCCTTGTCTACTTTGTTGCGCAGATAGTGAATATACACATTGACCACATTGGTGAATGGTTCTGCCTGCATGTCCCAAACATGGTCAAAAATGTTTGTTTCGGTGACGATTTTTCCCGGATTTCTCATCAGATATTCCAGCAGGGCATATTCTTTGCCGGTGAGGGTGATTTTTTTGCCGGCACGCATGACGGTGTGGGATATGGGGTCAAGCTCCAGGTCCGCGACACGCAGGGTGCCGGCGTTTTGCTGATTATGATACTGTTGGGAGCGACGCAGTAAAGCCCGAACCCTTGCCAGGAGTTCGTCAAAGGAAAACGGTTTTGCCAGGTAATCATCAGCGCCTGCATCAAGTCCTTTCACCCTGTCCTCAAGGCCGTCTTTTGCTGTAAGCATCAAAATCGGCACGATTATTCCCTGCTGCCGTATTTCTTTACATATTGTCATGCCGTCTTTATGGGGAAGCATGATATCCAATATAATCAGATCGTAGTTGATCTCTTTGGCCCAATAAGCGCCATCAATGCCATCATGGAAGATGTCCACGGCATACTGTTCCTCCAATAAGCCCTTTTTCAGATATCCGGACAGCTTTTTATCATCTTCAACGAGCAGTATTCTCATTTTTCTCTGCCTCTGATTGCCGATTTGATGTCTCCATGGGGATGGGAAAATCCTTCGCCCTCTATGGCGAAGGCAACTCGCTCGAGCTTGAACGCCTTGAGACTGTCGCGCAACAGGTATTGTCGGGTATTTTGATGGTGAAGTTTTTCGTAAAAGATATTAAAGGTGTTCGTATGATCCGCACATACCTCAAGGACGGCTGTTTTCTGAAAGACATCGAGGAACCGGCGCTCTATGACTCAAAAACGGATGATATATATCTGTTGAGCCGGGAGTCCTTTGACCGCATCAGGGCGATGTCCGATGGGGAGTCAAGGGACGATGAGGCTGCGGCGCTTCTGGAAAAAGAAGGCCTCGTTCAGACTGAAGCAAGGCGTACTGCGGCCTGGGTTGGGGGATCTTCCCCCCTGCCGTCCCTGAGATACCTGGAACTTCAGATTACGGGGCGATGCGACAAGAGATGCCGTCATTGCTATCTGGGCCCGGCTGCCCCTGTGGATATGTCCGCCGGCGAGATAGGGAATATTCTCCATGAATTCGAGTTCATGCAGGGGTTGAAGGTCATGGTTTCCGGTGGAGAACCTCTTTGCAGCCCCAGGTTTGAGGAAGTCCTCGAAGTACTGGAAGGGCGGCTGCTGAGAACTGTTCTTCTGACACACGGAGAAAAGATAAACTCTGCGATGGCCGAAAATTTAGCAATGTTCGACCAGGTGCAGATCTCCCTGGACGGCATGGAAGGCGGCCATGACCGATTGAGGGGCGAGGGGTCATTCAGACGTGTGGTTGCGGGTATCGAGGCCCTTCAGGGCGAGGGGGTTCCCGTTGCCGTGGCTACCATGGTCCACCGCGGCAACATGAACGATTTCAAAAGGCTCTCGCGTTTCATCATCGATATGGGAATCACTGAATGGAACATCGACATCCCATGCCGCTCCGGTAGATGGGCCGGCGGTGAGGAAAAGGACGGGACCTTTCTCCGGGCTATGGCCGAAAGGCTTCGTTTTGGGTTCGGGGGGGGATACCATGGGGGCGCCGACGGACTGGCCTGCGGCGCACACCTTATGACGGTCTTTCCGGATGGAGTGGCAGCCAAGTGCGGTTTTTACAGGGAGCGCGCTGTGGGGTATGTGCGTGAGGGACTTGCCGGCGCATGGATGAAGATAGATCATCTGCCGCTTTCGGGCCTGCAGTGCGGGTGCGATCAGCTGGAGGATTGCGGCGGCGGCTGCCGCTTTCGGGCAGAGGTGATGACAGGTGAACCTTTGGGGCCGGATGTCGTTCAATGTCTGGCAAGAGGAGTGGACTGGAAGAAATGGTGATTATCTGGTACCCTGAGCGCTCTTGGCTGTTGGAAAGTTCATCCGTTTGAAGATTGCGTTATGCTGATCTGAAAGGAGGTGAAGGTCATGAAGCTGATTAAGGTCTCAAAAAAGAGCAGGGGATTGTGCAAGTGCTGCTCCAGTTGCTGAGGTTTGGAGCCGGTTCGAGCCGGCCCTTTCCGATTTCAACCGGCTTGGTAGCATGGATATCGTGTTAATGGGGGGGGGCTAAATGTACCTTGACGCATTTCATGTTCTTTGGTAAAGAGGGCTCGCGGAAGAAAAGGCATTATTGAGGAGTCCCGTGCGCCATATTAAATTCTTCTTTTTCACAGCGTTGGTCCTTCTGACAATTACGGTAATTCCCTCCCTGGCTGTTGCCCGGGGTGAATGCTCGGAGTGTCATTCCGACTGGCTTTCTGCTGCCAAGTCCCGGCCGGTTGTCCATCCGCCCTTCGCTGAGGATGACTGTTCCTCGTGCCACGACGATCACGGCGACGACGGAAAGCTTGTTCTGGTGGAGGAAGGGGAAGCCCTTTGCCTGCAGTGTCACGATGATCCGGCGGATAAGGGCAAGGTCCATCCAATAATTGAGGATGACGGGTGCCTCGATTGTCACAACCCCCACAGTTCGGTCAATAAAAATCTTCTGGTGGAGTCGCCGAAGAACCTCTGTCTGGATTGCCATGACGACAAGCTGGACGGTCCCGTTGTCCACGAGGCGGCGATGGATGGCGGCTGTACGGACTGCCACGACCCCCACTCGTCAAAAAATGACCACCTTCTGGTGGAAAATCCACCAGCCCTGTGCGCAGAGTGCCACGATGTCCCGAACATGAATGACAGTGTCCTTCATACGGCTCTTTCCGATGGAGACTGCACCGACTGCCATTTCCCTCACGCCGGCAACAGGCCAAAGCTGTTGAAGGATGAGTACGAGACCAAACCATACCCCAAAGGGTTTTCCGAGAAGATGTACGCTCTGTGCTTTGACTGTCATGATGTCGCGCTGGTAACGGGGCAAGCCGAATCCACCGGGTTCAGGGACGGCAAAAAAAACCTTCACAATGTTCATGTAGTCGGGGCATTGGTGCCGAACAAGTACGGAATCGTGAAAAGGGAAAAGGCGAGGTCATGTTCCATGTGCCACGATCCTCACGGATCTACCCAGGAGTTCAATCTGATCAGTAATTATTCAAGAAACGGTATATCCATGTATTCACTTAACTACACCCCGCTGAAAGACGGCGGCAGGTGCATTGTTGGCTGCCATAAACCCCGTTCCTATCACCGCACCACCACTGCAGGCGCTCAGTAATTACCTGTCCATCCCCCGCTCAGGGGGTCAGGCCGATTCCCTCGAGGATCCGGTCCCAGAGGGGATCAGCGGACATGGACGAGTCCTTTGCCGACGTGGGGAGGATGAGTTCAACCGGTTCCCCCAATTCCCTGCCGATAACGGATGTGGCGCGCGAAACGGCGGACCTCGAGAGTTTGTCAGCCTTCGTTGCCACGGTTACGCAGGGAATGTACCGGTCAGCGAGTATCCGGTGAACGGCGATGTCATCCTTCGTAGGGGAGTGCCTTATATCAATAAGGTGCAGGGCGAGTCGCGGACCAGGATCATTGTCCAGATAGGCTTCCACCAGGGATCGCCACTGATTGGCGACGGCTCTGGGGGCCTTGGAAAAACCGTAGCCCGGAAGGTCAACCAGAAGAAGGGCCTCGTTAATGAGATAGTAATAAATTGCCCTCGTCTTGCCGGGGGTCGAGCTGATCTTGACAAGCTTGCGCCGGCACATCAGTTTGGCCAGAAGGGACGATTTCCCGACGTTGGATCTTCCGAAAACAGCCGCCTGGGGATAGGGGGGCGATGGTATCTGGCTGGGATTATGGGCCTGGTCCAGCAGTGCCGCGGAGATAATTTTCATGAATGAGGAGGTAACACGGTTCAGCGTGGAAGGTCAACAATCAATCCGGGGGTCGCACCGGAATAAAAATCGTGTTAGTCTTATGTCTTCGCGACAGCCCCGTCCCGTCTGTTCGATGTGAACCCTGAATAACAGCAATAAAGGGAGGAGACAATAGAGGGTGTATAAAATCACAAAGAAAGAAAAACTGTCTCACAATGTACATTCCATGGTTGTGGAGGCCTCGTATATTGCCGCGAAGACGCTGCCGGGCCAGTTCGTGATGACCAGATTCGGCGAGGGCGGAGAAAGGATTCCTCTGACCATAGCCGATTCCGATCCTGCAGCCGGCACCATCACCCTTGTCTTTCAAGAGGTAGGCAAGACAACCATGATGATGGGCGGCCTGTCTGCGGGGGACGCTCTGGACGACGTTGTCGGTCCACTCGGGATCCCAAGCCATATTGAAAAACTGGGCCTGGTTATATGCGTTGGCGGCGGGATCGGCATAGCACCGATTCACCCCATCGCCCGCGGGTTCACTGAAGTTGGAGCGAAGGTGGTTTCAATCCTGGGCGCCAGGACCCGGGACCTCCTTATCATGGAAGACGAGATGAGGAAGGCCAGTTCGGAGGTCCTGGTATGCACCGATGACGGCAGCTATGGGCAGAAGGGGTTCGTCACTAACGTTCTGGAGGGCCTTATCCGGAAGGGTGCGCCCATCGAACTGGTAGTGGCCATCGGACCGGTGCCCATGATGGAGAACGTGTGCAAGTTGACCAAGCCCTATGGTCTTAAAACCGTGGTCAGTCTCAACCCGATCATGGTGGATGGGACCGGTATGTGCGGCGCCTGCCGCGTGACTGTAGGCGGCGAGACGAGGTTCGTATGCGTGGATGGCCCTGATTTTGACGGGCACCAGGTTGATTTCGGTGAGTTGAGACTCAGGCAACGGATGTATCTGAGTGAAGAACGCGAGGCAGTCGAGTCTTTCACCTATGTGAGCGCATGAAAAAGGACGGTCATGGCTGAAAAAAAAGAGAAGATACCGCGGCAGGGAATGCCGGAGCAGGCACCGGATGTACGAAGAAAAAACTTTTCCGAGGTCCCTTTGGGATTTTCACCGGAAACGGCTATGTTGGAAGCAACACGCTGCATCCAGTGCAAGAAGCCGAGATGTGTGGCGGGATGCCCGGTTGGCATCGACATTCCAGGGTTTATCCATGGCATTGAGGAGGGCGACTTCTCCCGTGCCATCAGGGTTCTCAAGGAAAGCAATGCCCTTCCGGCGGTCTGCGGCAGGGTTTGTCCGCAGGAGGACCAGTGCGAAATCCTGTGCATTGTAGGCGTCAAGGACGAACCGGTCGCCATAGGGCGACTGGAACGTTTTGCCGCTGATTGGGCTCGGGCTCAGGAGGCGTCCGAGACCCCTGGAGTACCCTCCCGGACCGGGAAAAAGGTGGCCGTCGTTGGCGCCGGGCCGGCGGGTCTTACAGTTGCCGGCGACCTGATATACAAGGGCCATGAGGTCACCGTCTTTGAAGCTCTCCATAAGCCTGGCGGTGTTCTTGTCTATGGGATCCCCGAGTTCCGACTCCCCAATGGGATTGTCGAGGCCGAGATCAGCAATCTGGAGGCCCTGGGTGTGAAGATCGAGACCAACGTTGTGGTTGGTAAAACCTTCACTATCCGGGAACTAATGGAGGAGCAGGGGTTCGATGCTGCTTTTCTCGGGGTTGGCGCAGGACTTCCCCGCTTCATGGGAATCCCGGGTGAGAACCTTAACGGGGTGTACTCCGCAAACGAGTACCTGACTCGATCCAACCTCATGGGCGCCTATCTGTTTCCCAAAAATGACACCCCGCTCAAAAAAGCCAGGAAGGTTGCCGTAATCGGGGGAGGCAACGTGGCCATGGATTCAGCACGGACCGCCCTGAGAATTGGAGCCGAGGTGAATATCGTCTACAGGCGTTCAATGAAGGAAATGCCCGCTCGAATCGAGGAGATCCATCATGCCCAGGAAGAGGGAATAATATTCAACCTTCTGACCAACCCTGTTCGCATAATCGGCAACGATGATGGTGCGGTGACGGGAATGGAGTGTCTTCGCATGGAACTCGGGGAACCGGATGAGTCCGGCCGGCGCCGGCCCGTGCCCATCAAGGGCTCGGAATACATTTTCGATGCGGACATCGTCATCGTGGCAGTGGGAACGGGAGCCAACCCGCTTCTCACCAAATCCACACCCGGTCTGAAACTTAACAAGTGGGGGTACGTGGAGGTGGACGAGGAGACGGGGGCCACGAGCCTGCCGGGTGTTTATGCCGGTGGAGATATCGTTCGGGGAGCGGCCACGGTTATCCTGGCCATGGGTGACGGCAGGAAGGCATCTTCGGCCATGCAGGCTTATATGATGGGCGAGGAGCTTCAGCCTGAAACCGGGGAGTAGATAATGGCCGAAAGCGATGGGCACAGGGTGTCCCTTGAAGCCATTAAGGAGCCGGTTGACCATCTGTACGAATCGCTGGACGATTATTTTCGGCGCTATCTCAGGACGGATGTCGGGGTCATTGACAGGATCTTCGAACATCTGCTGGATAGTGGGGGAAAACGTTTCCGGCCTCTTCTGGCCATCCTTATTTCCTCGTTTAGCGATACGGCCTCCGAGGAGGATATCTTCCGGCTGGCCGTTTCGGTTGAGTTCATCCATACGGCTACCCTGCTTCACGATGACATCGTTGATCAATCGGATGTACGGCGTGGAAACCGGGTCGCCTACCAGTTATGGGGGGCGGAGCCCAGTGTCCTGTCCGGAGATTACCTCTATTCCCGTGCCTTTTCCCTTCTGTCCGAAATCGGACATATTAGTATCCTGAGGGAAATCTCAACGGCCACCACGGCCATGGCGCGCGGGGAGGTTCTTCAACTACTCCGCTCATTTTCCCCCGCAACGAGTACGGAGGAATACTTCCAGGTCATAGAGGGCAAGACTGCCAGCCTTATCTCGGCTACCTGTGCGTCGGCCGGCATCCTGGCGGGTTTTGGAGACGAGGCCGTCCGGTCCCTTCGCCGTTTCGGTACGCACCTTGGATTCAGTTTTCAGATTATTGACGACCTGCTGGACTATACAGCCGAGTTGGGAGATCTCGGGAAGGTCATCGGAAAGGATTTTCTGGAGGGCAAGGTGACGCTTCCAGCTATCCTGCTCATGGATACCCTGAAGGGTGAAGCCAGAAAAATGGTCTCGGATGTTTTTCTCAGTGAAAACCCCGACCCGGATGATTTTCACCGGATACTATCCATGATGGAAGATCGAGATATAATCAACAGGACACAGGGTATGGCCGAGGATTACTCGCGAAAGGCTGTCGAAGAGCTGAGAAAACTTCCCGATGGGGCCATCCTGGATTCCCTCGCAGGCCTCGTCGGCTATGTAACCCGCAGGAGAACGTAGTGTCGGCGGAAGGGAAAAATGACGTTCGGACTCTGGTGGGCCTGGCTTGGGAGACTATCGAGAAGTATGTCAGGGATGGGGAAAAGCCGGCTCCCCCTGAAGACCTCGAGGTCCAGGGCAGGGCGGGTGTTTTTGTAAGCATCAAGAAGTCCGGCCGGCTGAGAGGTTGCATCGGGACCCTTCAGCCCGTCACTGCCTGCGTTGCTGAGGAGATAATCGAAAATGCCGTCAGCGCCGCCACGAGAGATCCGCGCTTTCCGCCCGTTACCCCCGATGAACTGGATCAACTTGCCGTCTCAGTCGATGTCCTTACCTCACCTGAGCCAATCGGGGACATGTCGGATCTCGATCCCGGTAAATATGGGGTGATCGTTAGAAGCGGGAACAGGTCCGGGGTTCTCCTGCCGGATCTTCCGGGCATCGACACCGCTGAGGAGCAGGTAAATATTGCCATGAGGAAGGCAGGGGTCGGGTCCGGAGACCCGGTGGATCTTTTTCGTTTTGAGGTGAGGAGGTACTCTCAGGGAGGTGATCGATGATGAAGGGTGAACGGTAGAAGCTTTTTGCCGCTGATGATAAGGCCGGAAAGAAGACCTCTGATAATCGAGACTGCTATCCCTTGTTCCTGCCCAGGTCACTTTTGACCGTGAAGGTAACCTCCCTGATCTTACCTACAGACGGATTTTCCAGGATCAGAAGAAAAGGCACCGATTTTCCGGACGCGACGGCTGCGTTGCTCAGGCTCTGGCCCAGTTCGTTTTGAAGCGCTGATCGGATTTTCCCCATCGGCATCAGGTTCAGATCTTCATCGGAAAGGATGTTGCCGCAAAATGAGGCCGATTCAGCGAGTATCCCCCCATCCGCCCCCTTGAATTGCCCCACAATCCGTATCATCCCCTGTTTTTTACCGGTGTTGTTCATGACCACTCCCCGGACGGTGACAAGCGTGATGCCGTCGGATCGCTTGATGGAACCGAACCTGGAATCCTTCACCGTCAGTATCCCGGGTTTTTCCGCTGAAACCCGACCTGTAATCCGTTCTATCAGCGGAATTATCTTCGGCCGGGCAAAATATCCACCCGCGCCCAGGAGGACGAGAACCAGAAAAAGGACAAGCCCCTTGCCGCCCTTTTTTTCTGGTTGTGCGGCGACCTGGCGCGACTCCACTCTGGTGGCTTCGGTCTCAAACCCTCGGGGAGGGACATCGGGGTCCGGTGAAGGCGCCTGAACCGGGGGCGCAAAAGGGTCGGAATCCGGTGAGGGGGCAGGGGGCGGGGCCAAATCCACCTCTGGCCCCCCGCCATCCTGGCCGTCCTCGGAACCCAGTGGTATGTTGCCCCAATCCAGCGCCCCGTCGGCGGGTGAATCGGTCAATGTGTCGGATGCGGGTAATCCGGTTGTGGAACCCTGGTCAGCTTGGGAGAAGGCGTCATCCGTTCGACCCAGCGGCTCATCGGAAAACACCGGGTTCTCGAACGACGATTCCGGCAAGGGATGAGTCGCCAGATCACCCAGGCCCCCCGGCGACGGCGCAAATGGTTGAAAACCATGGGATCCGGGCGGCGGTTTGGAAGTGGAAGCTGTATCGTCACTGGGTGGTTCTGCTGGTCCTTCGGGTTGAGATGGTATCTTCATGGTTTCGTGAGGGGGGGCGGGCGAGTCCAGGGGGGTGGGCGAGGGAGCAGGCTCGGGCGGGACTGGCGGTTTAACAATAAAGACATTTCCGCACTTGGCGCACCGTACCTTTACGCCCTTACCCGTGACCTTCTCGTCGGCGATACGATACTTTGTCCGGCATTTGTCGCATTGGACGATCAAATTTACCCCCTGGGATTTTACCTAAAAATAACCCGTGTTTTCTGCAAGGGTGCATTATACAGATTCACATATCTCTCATCAAGGGTTTGAATAAAGAGGTTTGAATAAAAACAATGTGGAGCAATATCCCATGAGGGTCCCTTTAGTCAAATGTTGAAGCCTGGTTATGAGGTTGCAAGCTGTTGATTTAGGCGCCCTCCAACGGGCGCATTGATGACTTTTTGTGAAGTCATCAATTGTGATATGATGAAAAAAGTTTCGTTGAGCGCCCGTAGATGGCATTGGAACACAAAAGGGGACCGACTTATGACAGGTAAAAAGACCACTCGCGGGGGAGGACGAAAAAGGCTGTTCAGACGGGGGACGGTTCCAGGTGCACCTCCGGGGACCATGGAAATCGATCCCGAGGCCAGCTTCCCTAAAATAACTCTGGTGGAATACGATGGGGAAACCCTGATCGAAAGAACCGTCAAGAATGTTCATGAACTCGAAACGCTGGCGGAAAGACCAACCGTTACATGGGTTAATGTCGACGGATTGGGAGATTTAAAAACCCTGAACCACCTGGCCGGCCTGTTTCATATTCACAGCCTTGTCCTCGAGGATGTGGTCCATGCCCATCAGAGGGCCAAGGTTGAGGAGTATGGGGATAATCTTTTCATTGTGGTCCAGATGCTCTCTCGTGAGAACGGAGTATTGAACAGGGAACAACTCAGCTTGTTTCTTGGCCAGGGATTTCTTGTCACATTTCAGGAACGTCCAGGCGACTGTCTGGAACCGGTAAGGGATAGGATCAGAAGAGGAAAAGGGCGAATCCGGGAGGCCGGTGCAGACTACCTGGCATACGCTCTCCTTGACGCGGTGATTGACGCTTACTTCCCCCTGCTTGAGTGGTTTGATGAGGAACTGGAAGATGCGCAGAATGCGATCCTGGATAATCCCACCCATGACATCGTCAGTCATATTCATACCATGAAGAATGACCTGCTATTTGTCAGAAGGGCCGTTTGGCCACTGAGGGAGGCCATCAACGCCCTGCTCCGCGAGGGAAACCCAGTGGTTTCCAAAGAAACCCGGGTCTATCTGAGGGACTGTTATGATCATACGATCCAGATTATCGACATGGCGGAAACTCATCGGGACATCGTTTCGAGCCTTATGGACTTCTACCTGTCATCGGTAAGCAACAGGATGAACGAGATCATGAAGGTCCTTACCGTAATCGCCACGATCTTTATCCCTTTGACCTTTATAGTCGGCGTCTACGGGATGAATTTCAACACGAAGATCTCACCATTCAACATGCCGGAACTGAACTGGCGTTGGGGCTACCCTGCCGTCTGGGGGATTATGGTCCTCATGGTAGTAGCCCTCCTCGGCTTTTTCCGAAAAAAGGGCTGGCTGGGAGGCAATTAGGTATCGAATAGCCGGTTAAAGTCGATGACTTCCTACGAAGTCGTCAGCGGGTTGATTCGTAATAAAAGGGGGTAAGCTATCGGCAGTTTCAAAATTCACCTGCTGCAATATAAGGTTTTGCCCGGTCGAATCGATGAAAACCTTGGGATTGTTGAGCGTCTTATGGACATGACCGATTCAGGTCCGGGAGATATCATCCTGCTGCCGGAGATGTTTCCGTCAGGTTTTTACCACAAGGACCTCGCCGGCATGGCCGACGAGGCGCCCCGGGTAATAGAGTGGATGTGCGCCACGGCGGCCGGCCGGTCTTTGGCCATTGTCGGGTCCATCCCTGAAAAGGGAGAAGACGGCATCCTTAACTCCCTCGTCTTTGTAGACGAAAAAGGGGAACCGAGGGGATCATATGGCAAAGTCCACCTTTTCCCCCTGGGGGATGAGGATCATTTTTTCGTCCCCGGCGGAGATACCGTCACATTTTCCTGGAACGCAATAATTGTCGGCCTTCTGACCTGTTTTGACCTCCGGTTTCCGGAGATGGCCAGAAAACTCTGTCTCGCCGGCGCCCAGTTGATTCTGGTCTCGGCACAATGGCCTGAGGTGCGCATCGGCCACTTTACAGACCTGGTCCGGGTGCGGGCAATGGAGAATCAGCTCTTTATCGCAGCTGCCAACTCATGCGGAGACGATGAAAAAGGGCTGGTCCTCGGGGGGCATAGCCTCATGGCTGGTCCCATGGGCGGAGTGGTGGCCAGGATGGGCAGCGAGGAGGGGACGGTCTCGGGCACGGTTGATACTCTTGCAGTATCAGAGGCTCGTGAACGGTTCCCGGTCCTGTCCCTGAGAAGGCCGGAGGTATACTGAAAAAAAATGAATCCTCCTTGAAACGGGTGCCCGGATGTGGAACCTGTTTTCTCACGCTCGCTCGGCGCACCGGAAACTCGACTTGCTAAAGACGCAAAGGACGCCAAGAAGTGCAAAATCTTGTCCATGTATATGCTCCTCACCGAAGCTGTTTGAGCCTTGCCGATCGGGATGAAAGTGAACTTTGATTACGAGTCGCAATGATCAAACAGCTGATTTCGGGGAAATCTCTCTCCCATGGGAGAGATTAGATGAGGAGTATATATCATATCCTGCCTTCGGCAGGCTCAGGACAAGCTGTGTTAAAAAGGCTTTTGATCTTCCTTTGCGAGCTTGGCGACTTGAGTGAGTCACGCAACTGCGTGATGAACGGGCGTGAGATGCATTGGTGTTAATGTAACAAGGGATGCATTATCCGGATGAACCAACAAGTATGGAATGGACAGGATCAGGAAGAGAGAATCTCCTCCAGGAGCTCCCGGGCATCAGTGAAGGAGGAGTTTATATCAAGCGCCTCACGGGCGTCCGCCTCGGCATGTTCGGTATTGCCCAGAGCCAGGTAGGCCCGGCTCCGTTTAACCAGGACATCGGCAAAACCGGGATTCTTCGCGAGAACTGCATCCAGCTCCTCAAGCGCCCTGGAAGGTTCGTCGTTGGCCAGGTAAACCTGGGCCAGATCAAGGCGGGCCGAGGCCAGGTGGGGGTTTAAAGTAAGCGCTCTTTTGAGCTCAAGGCAGGCGTCCTCGTAACGTCCCATTTGAGTGTATGCCTGGCCCAGAAGAGCGGCCACATCCGGCCATTGGGGGTTCTTGACGGCCTGGCGTTGAAGGATGTCGGCTGCATCGGCGTAGAGGCCCTCCCGGACCATTGCCGAGGCAAGAGCGAGTTCCCCTCTCAGGACCATGGGGTCGCTGTCCATATCCATCTTTCGGTTAAGCCTGATAAGCCACGTAAGGACAGCAATGAAGATCAGCAGAAGGAGGCCTGGGATCAGGAAACGCGCGGCGGAACTATAGCCGTTGTTTATGTTTTTGGTTTTCGCGGTCCCCGGGTTTTTTTCTGGATTTGCAATTATCCCCAGCCTGGGTAGGAGGTCGGCGATCTTTTTCCCTACGGGAGCAGGAGGCAACAGATCGGATATGGAATACGAGATAAGCTTGCTGCGGTACCGGTTTTCCTCCATGCCCACAAATCCAACCCCGGGTGCATACCAGCTGTATCCGTGGTAGATTGGATCAGAAACAGGACGATATGCGATCTTGAACGTGTGTGGAAACTTTCCGGCCGGGGTTTCAAAGGTATCTTCGTCTATGACCGAAAAGGAAAGAGGCGGATCAGTCCACGGTGAAGACCATGTCTGCCCCACCGCCAGGGGAAATTTGATCACCATGGTTGGAAGCGGGGCGCCTGTTGGTTTAGCTTGTCCATCCCGGGGCAGGGCGTTGAACCGATACAGCCCGGCACGGGTGCGAAGAAAATAACCGGGATTGATCCCGTTTCGCATGACCTCTACAAAGGGTACCCCCGAGATGATGACGGTTCCGGTGATGGAGACTGTATCGGTGTTGCCGTCCTGATCCTGGTATTTCCACCAGCTTCCGGGGTTCAGGGGGAAATCTTCCCCTGTTTGACTACAGATAGCCGGCCCGGGCCAGAGGATAAGGCAGCTCGCCCCAATGGCGATCAGGCTTTTTAAACGTATCGAAATCATGGCATTATGTCTCCAATCTCAGCGCGTCTTAGCGTAGCATGATATCAGAGGATCTTGAAAAATGTCATCATGAGAATTCTTGTCGATGGGTACAACATTATCAGACGGATCCCTGAACTTTCCGTCCTGGACAGGTCGGATATGGAGAATGGCCGAGAGTATCTCATCGAGGAACTTTCCGGGTACAGGTCGGGCAAGGGCCATGCCATAGCAGTGGTTTTCGACGGCGCCGGTTCCTGTCACCTCGATAACCGGAGCTGCAGGGTGAAGGGGGTTACGGTCATATATTCGAGACAGGGGCGTTCTGCCGACGATGTAATCGCAGCTCTTTGCAGCGAAGGGAAAGCGGACCTTTTGATCACAGCTGACCGGGAACTTTGCCGGCGTGCGGAAAACGCCGGTGTGCCGGCAGCGGCCCCGGAGCTGTTCTGGAGAAAAATTGAAGAGGAGAAATTCAGGAGAATGAAAGGGCTGGAACCGGAGGACGAGGATTTCCCTTCGCGCGGTTACGGGCAGAAGCTCAAGAGGAAGGCTCGAAAAGTGAAAAATTTGTTGTCACGCCTCTGAGGATAAAGATTGAGAAACTCTTTTCTCCGTTCCGTCGGAAAGTCTCTTCAGGTTCTCCCTGTGAAGAAAAGTAAGGAGCAGGGCGGCCGCCACACAGAAAAAGACCAGGGGAAGGTTATGGAACACCGTCGCTGCGAAAACCGGGCTCAGGAGGGCGGCAACAATCGCTCCGGCTGACGAATATCGGGTTACGGCCACCACCACGATCCAGGTTGCCAGAACAAGACCCGCCAGCCCGGGATTAAGTCCGGCCATGCAGCCGAAAGTGGTCGCAACCCCTTTTCCTCCGTGGAACTTCAGGAAAATCGAAAAATCATGCCCGAGGATTGCCCCGCCGGCAGCTAAAAAAATAATCAACGGGGTGCCGGGAAAGATTATCATGGCGGCCAGGACAGGGACGAGACCTTTCAGCGCGTCCCCGACCAGGGTGTAGGCGCCCGCCTTCTTTCCAAGCGTCCTCAAGACATTCGTTGCGCCGATGTTCCCCGAACCGGACTCCCTTGGATCAGAGCCACCCATCATCTTGGCGACAATGAGCCCGGAGGGGATGGAACCGATGAGATAGCTCAGGATAATAAGCGCCGCATATTCAATACCCATGGTGTTATTGGACCTCCCCGACGGGGCGCTGTCAATGGAAAAATACAGCATCGTCTGGGCCACTGCCATGACGGCCTGGAAAATCAGAAAGCCATATGGTGTGCGCAAATTCACCCACGGCGGGAAATTATTGCACGCATCTCCGAGGTTATGCCCCGGGTTGATGCCCTAACCAATTGAATTCGTTAAAAAGTGGTTTTTTTACCCAATGGCATGAGGATTGCTGAAATAAAAGGTTGCCCTTTCTTCCTCAATCTCCTTTCGGGAGAGGGCCGGGATGAGGGCATGGAATAAAAGGAGTAAAAAGCCATCAATGGACTTTTTACGACCCGGTCAATAGTGCGCAGGAAAAACCGGATAAAGTTCACGATTCTCGTAGCCATCATATTTGGCGCCATGGGGTACCTGTTATGGTCAGGCATGGAGAAGTCCGCCGTTTTCTACCTGACTCTCGAGGAGCTTGATGTCAGGAAAACTCAGATGTCCGGCGACGGGATACGATTGGCCGGCCTGGTCAGGGAAGGCAGTGTCCATGGATCAGCCCTCGATGGCGGTATCATCTTCACCATGACGGACGGGGTGAGAACCATGGACGTCCGGTATTCGGGCCAGATTCCCGATACCTTTAAAGCTGGATCCTCCGTTGTAATAGAGGGGGTGTACCGGGGCAAACCCGTTTTTGAGGCCACCACCCTCCTCGCCAAGTGTCCTTCCAAATACGAGCCTGCGGGTGTTGTTGGGTCACCCATTCGTGGCGCGACAGGGGATGTTCCTTGAATTCCATGGGATCAGCGGCCCTCATCGTTGCCTTTCCTGTGGCGATCTATGGCATGGCAGCTTCACTGTTTGGCGCTATCAGGCACAAAGATGAGTTTGTCCGGAGCGCAGGTTACGCTGTTTACCTGAACTTTTTCCTGGTGACAGCCGCCGCCGTATCTCTCCTTCATGCTTTTATCGCCCGGGATTTTTCCCTCCAGTATGTCTACGAATATTCCAGCCGATCCCTGTCGGGCTTTTACACGATTTCAGCCTTCTGGGCCGGACAGGAAGGTTCACTCCTGCTGTGGATGTGGCTCCTGGCATTTTTTACCGCCCTGGTGGTCTTCACCAACAGGGGCCGGTATCGTGATCTCATGCCGTGGGTTATCCATATTCTTATGCTAAACGGGGTGTTTTTCCTCCTCCTGCTGAATTTTGTGACCGATCCGTTCCTTGCTATTCCCGGGCAGTCGCCGGGGGACGGTTATGGGTTAAATCCGCTTCTGCAGAATCCGGGGATGGTCTATCATCCCCCGGCCCTTTTTATCGGATATGTCGGCCTGGCCATCCCTTTCGCCTTTGCCATGGCATCTCTCCTGGCAGGCCGCCGGGATGATGCATGGATTACCGCCATCAGACGCTGGACCATTTTCTCATGGTTTTTTCTGGGAGCCGGGATTCTCCTTGGAGCCCAATGGGCGTATGTCGAACTGGGCTGGGGAGGATATTGGTCGTGGGATCCTGTGGAAAATGCCTCTCTCATGCCTTGGTTAACCGTGACCGCATTCCTGCATTCCGTCATAATCCAGAAAAAGAAAGGAATGCTGAAATTCTGGAACCTTTTTCTGGTCATCATTACCTACTTTCTGGTTATTTTCGGCACATTCATCACTCGCAGCGGTGTTATTTCCTCGGTTCATGCCTTCGGAAAGAGCAGCCTCGGCACATTTTTTCTCGTGTTTATGACATTGATAGCAACGGCGGGTGTCGCTGTCGTGTGGCGGCGACGCCCCCTTCTTCTTCCCGAAACAAATCTCAAGTCCCTGTCCGGGAAGGAGGGCGGCTTCATCTTGAATAATTTCATCATGACTCTCATGATGTTTACCGTTCTTTGGGGAACGGTGCTGCCTGTTGTGTCTGAAATCACGACCGGCACGAAGGTCGCGGTGGGAGCCGGCTTTTACAATCACATAATAGGTCCCCTCGCCATTGTGCTTCTGATTCTCATGGGAGTCTGCCCCCATCTTGACTGGGGTGGGACAACCGTTCGGAACATGCTCCGGCGTTTCATTCTTCCTGGTTTTGCTGTATTGGCGGGAGGGGGCCTGGCCTGGGGTGTGGGTGTCAGGGCTCCCATCAGTATATTGCTGATAGCCTTTTCCGCATTCGTGGTTGCCTCAATTATTGAGGAGAGCATTAATTCCGCGATCTCGAACGGAAAGAATACAGGTAAACCGATTGCAAGGGCTCTTCGGCGGGTTATGGCCGGCGGACGAAGGCGCTATGGCGGTTACCTCATCCACATCGGAATAGTGGTAATTTTTCTGGGATTGAGCGGCGCCACCTTAAACCGGGCGGCCATCGCGACACTGTACCCGGGAGAGTCCATGAAAGTAGGACAATACACACTCCGGTATGAGAAAATGGGATGGATACCGTCCAGAGATCGCCTTGCGGTCAAAACACGTCTGAAAGTCTACAGAAAAGGGAAAACACTTGGATACCTGACCCCCGAACGGAGATTTTACGGAGGGCGGGAAAAGCAGCCCACCAGCGAGGTCGCCATCCTGGGAAACTGGAAAGAGGATCTTTACGTTGCCCTCACCGGCTACGATCGGGATGAGCGTGCCAGCTTCCGGGTTTTGGTAGAGCCGATGGTCTCATGGTTGTGGGCCGGCGGGTACATCATTGCATTGGGTACCATGCTCGTTCTGTTTCCCGGCGGGATTCCCACGAGGGTTTTGCGGGAGAGGAAAGTCGCAAGATGACAACCTGGATGCTCTTTTTTATCATTGTGTCGGTTATCGTACTTTCCCTGCCTTTCCTCCAGGGACCGGCAAGGGCCATGAGCGATACCGGCCCTGATGAAGATGTCCCTCACGGACATGAATCGGAGCCTGACTAGGATGGGAGCTTTCCTGAAAGCCGAGGGAATCGTCAAACGTTACGGGCCCCTTGCCGCACTGAACGGAGTGGGACTTGACATGGAGGCGGGAGCGGCCCTCGTTCTTCTGGGTCCTAATGGCGCCGGCAAGAGCACCCTGCTCGGTGTCCTCGCAGGGAGGATTAATCCTACTTCAGGCACCGTACGGCTCCAGGGAAAGAAAATTAAACACAGTCGGGAGGCCCGGGCCCTTACCGGATATCTTTCTCATGATTCCATGCTCTACAGCGGGTTGTCCGCGCAGGAAAATCTTGTTCTTTATTGCCGGCTGTACGGTGTCAGGGGCGCCGCGGCGCGGGTGGAGGAGATGCTTCGGCTCATCGGGCTCTGGGACCGGCGGGACGACCTGGTTGGCGGTTTTTCCAGGGGAATGGAGCAGCGGCTGTCAATCGCACGTTCCCTTCTCCATGATCCAAGCCTGTTGATTCTCGATGAGCCATTCAGCGGTCTGGATTATCGGTCCTCGAAAAAACTTACGGATATTCTCGCATCCTTTCGCGATGGAAAAAGGGCGACCCTGTTGTCGACGCATGACCTTGATGCCGCCGGTTCGCTGGGGAACGAAGTGGTTGTTATCCACAAGGGGCGGATACGGTACAGGGGCGAGGCGGGAGACAATCTCAGGGAGCTGTACCTCAGTCTCGTAATGGAGGAGGGTCTTTGAGAGGGGCAATGGCGATTGCGTGGAAGGATCTTGTCCTTGAGATGAGAGGCCGGGAGGTAATCGTTCTCCTGTCCGTCTTTGGCTTTCTGATCCTGACCCTCTTCTCTCTCTCGGCCCAGGCGGGTTCACCCGCCCTGACGGAGTTGGCTCCCGGTGTTCTCTGGATAACCTTCCTTTTTGCCGGCGTCCTTGGTTTGGGCCGTACCTTCGACAGGGAGAGGGAGAATGGCTGTTTTCACGGCTTACTGCTGTCCCCTGCGGATCCTGTCCAGATCTATTGGGGAAAATGCCTTTCAACCTTGATCTTCATCCTTGTTTTTCAGGCCCTGTTATGGCCTGTGTTCACTGTGCTTTACGGTTTCTCCCCGATAAAGGGTGTGTTTTTCGCGTGGGCGGGATTCGTTCTCGGGGATCTGGGGTTCGTGGCCCTGGGGGTTCTCCTGTCCTCAATGACCATCCACCTGAGAAGCCGTGAGATGCTCCTGCCCCTTCTCCTGTTTCCGCTGTGTCTTCCCGTCCTGGTCGGTGGTGTGCGCTGCACAACTATCGCCCTTACCGGTGGCGATCCAGGCTTGGCCTGGATCTGGCTTGGACGTCTCATGGCGTTCGACGTTATATTCATTTCCCTGGGCACCCTCCTGTTCCCGATGGTTGTGGAAGAGTGAAGGGGAGGCGCCATCAGGGTCACGATGCCTGGAGAGTGTATATGAAGAAAATAATCGACTGGTCCCTGCCCCTTGCGGCCCTTTTCTTTATTGAGACGGCCCTGGTCCTGGTGTTTATCTACGCTCCGGTGGAAAAGAGCATGGGGATTGTACAGAAAATCTTCTATTTTCATCTGGGAAGCGCCACAGCGGCATTCCTCTCGTTCACCTTGGTCCTGGTTTTTTCGCTTGTCTTCCTGGCAACGAGGGCGCCCAGGTGGGAGATACTGGGGCTGGCGGCTGCGGAGACAGGGGTGCTCTTCTGTACGCTGGTCCTTATGACCGGCCCTCTCTGGGCGCGGCCGGTGTGGGGAAAATGGTGGGTGTGGGACCCGCGGCTGACCACCACGCTCATCCTCTGGTTCCTGTATGTAGGCTATCTCGCCCTCAGGCAGGCCATCCCCGGATATAAAGGGGCCGTTGTGTCTGCGGTCTACGGGACCCTTGCTTTCGTGGACGTCCCCATCGTCTACTTTTCCATCCGGTGGTGGCGGGGGATTCATCCCATAGTGATCAGGAAAGGCCATGTCGGTCTGGCAGCCGGGATGGTGCCGCCGCTTTTGATCAGCATTGCCGGGTTCATTCTTCTCTCCCTTGCCATTGTGCGTGAGCGTGCGGCAATCGAGAGTACATCAAGGGATATTGAGAACTTGTCACGGAGGATTATCCATGAGTAAAATGAGCTATCTCACCACAGCGTATACTTTAATCTGGGCTGCCGTTCTGTTCTACCTGCTGAGGCTTGGTGTAATGAGGCGAAAACTCGAGAAAAGGTTGATGCGTGCCGAGGAAAAGTTGAAAGGCAGAGAATCTGGTTTATGAGGCGTATCCTCTTTTTCGTTTTACCCGTTGTGTTTATCGGGGGCCTTGCATTCCTGACGGCCTGCGACAGAAGTCCCAAAAAAGGGGAAGCCCGGGCACTGAGCGGTGGGGCTCTCAATTTTACCCTTCCTTCAGTGGACGGCAGTATCGTCCGTCTTTCAGATTACCGGGGCAAGGTCATCCTCGTGGATTTCTGGGCGACGTGGTGCCCTCCGTGCAGGGAGATGATCCCGGTTCTTTCCGAGATTCACAGGAAATACTCCTCGCGCGGGGTCGTGGTGCTCGGGATCTCCCTCGACAATGACGGGTTGCAGGCGCTGGGGCCCTTCGTGGTGGAACACCGGATTCCCTACAAGATTCTCCTTGGAACCGACGCGGTCAGAGAAGCCTTCGGAGGCATCTCCTCCATTCCCACCCTTTTCATGGTGGACAGAAACGGTAAATTGGTAAGAAAAATGATAGGCTATCACTCCGTGGAGGAGCTTGAAGGCCAACTGAAGAATTATCTTTGATTTTTGTATCATCAAACGCTCAAACTCTCAAACTTGTCCACTACAACCGTTCTGGAGGCACAGATGGGAAACAAGAATACTTTCATCGTTGTGATAGCAGCTCTGATAGTGGGCTTGATGGTCGGCATTCTGGGGCCGAAGCTCTTTGGCAGCCGCCCGGCAGGGACCTCGGTGGTTTCTTCGGAGGTTCCTCCCCAGGCGCCTCCACCTTCCGCCAATTACACCCTCAAGATAAATGAGCTGAAAAACCTGCTGCAGAACAACCCCAACAACGTCGGGGCGCTTATCCAGCTGGGTAACGCATACTTCGACAGCAATCAGTACAAAAAGTCCATCAACGCCTATGAGAAAGCCTTGGCCTTAAAGCCGGGGAATCCGGACGTCCTGACCGATCTTGGGGTCATGTATCGAAGAAACGGGCAGCCCGGGGAAGCTGTCCGCCGGTTCAAAGAGGCAATCAAGGTTGGCCCTACCCATCTGCAGAGCAGGATGAACCTGGGCGTGGTGCTTCTGTACGACCTCAAGGACCCCGTCGGGGCGAGGGCCGCCTTCGAGGACTTCCTCAGAATCTCCCCTTCCGGCCCGCAGGCGGATAAGGTCCGCGGGATCATCGATTCCCTCCCCGCGCCGGGGAAGTAGGGAAAAGCAGTTCCTGGTGCCTGGAACCTGGTGCTTAGTACACGATTTCTTAAATACAATGACGTATAATACTTGACATCATGAACCAAGTCGGGCCATAATTATCACCTTGATAAGGGGGTGTAACTATGCCTAGAAAAAGTCCATATGTAATTGTTCTCGACCAGAAAGAGAAAGCCCATCTTGAGAAGCAAGCGCGGTCATATACGTCACCATATAGAGATGTTATCCGCGCCAAGATCGTTCTTTTGGCAGCACAGGGGTTCTCCAATGACATTATCGCCTCCAGGCTGGACACGCCACGACAGATTGTCAGCAAGTGGCGAAAACGTTTTTTCGAGCGACGGCTCGAAGGTCTGCGAGAGCTTCCGAGGAAAGGGCGTCCAGCCGAATTTTCCCCCTCAGGTGATGGTGGAGGTAAAAGCGTTAGCATGTGAGCTTCCCTATATTCACGGGATTCCCCTGTCCCGGTTCAGCATCAACGATATTCACAGGGAAGTTCTTACGAGGGGCATTGTCGCTCAGATCAGCGGAAGCACGCTGTGGCGCTGGTTGCACTCGGATGCCATTCGGCCCTGGTATTATCGCAGCTGGATCTTTCCACGTGATCCGGCTTTTGCGGAAAAGGCTGGGCCTGTTCATGCCAGTTGGTTGAACCAGATTGAAATCTTTTTTTCCATCGTTCAGCGTAAAGTACTCACACCTAACCATTTTGAATCGTTAGCTGATCTCGAAGACCGCTTAATGAAATTCCAGGATTATTATGAGAAACTGGCAGAACCGTTTAAATGGAAGTTCACACGCCAGAATCTAACCAAACTCATGAAAAAAATCGATCAACATCCTACGACACAAAAAATAGCGGCTTAGTGGAACTAACCATGAAATACGTCACCGAAATTATGAACTGGAGCACTAAGTATCCGGGGTAAAGCAGTTCCAACGGGGTAAAACAAGTCCAGCGTCCAGCGTTGCGGAGTCCAGAGTCCAGAGGGACAGTTCAACGTTCCACGTCCAACGGTAAAGAACGTCCAGGGTCCAACGGTGTCATTGCGAGCGTCAAATAGGCCAGTCCCATATTCTTCCTCCCCCTTGAGGGGGGAGGACCAGAGGAGGGGGTGAAAGGTTTGAGCGCCGGTCTACCGCGGCGAAGCTCGGCAAGCGAAGGCGGACGGCAATCCCGTGCAAAGCCTTAAGTCATTTACCGCGGATGAACGCAGATGGACGCGGATAAAGATTTAACCCCGGGATTGGGGTTTAGTTTTAGTTCTATCAGCGTGTATCAGCGGCTAATAAGGTTTTAAAGCCATTTACCGCAAAGTTGCGCAAAGTAAACCCAACCCTAATATCCTGGTTTTAAACTTCGCGAAACTTCGTTGACTCCCGACTCACCAGCATTAAGATCCCGTTCAGGCCTTTGAGTTGGCAGCGTTTACACCGCCAGCGGCGGTCGGTCCTTCTTGTGTGAAAGATAGTGCCGCAATTCATGCAGCGGTATGTGTATAAATAACGATTGTTCCGACTGGCCCGGGGCAGCCCGTAAACTTCATTTTCCGGTATTTTCGTTCTCGGTTTGTAACGGGCTTTTAGTAAAAGAGATCGCCACTCGGGTCCGTGGGGCCGGCACCTTTTCCCGTACAGGAGAAAGACCGCGGCGTGTGCCGCTTCATGGCACAGAACTTCCCTGAAGATTTTTTTGTTGCGTGCGTTCGCGAGGACCTTGTTAAGCCGGATCAACGTGGCATCGGGCCGACAATTGCCGAGAGAACGGACCATCCTTGCACTGAACTTTACGGCCACCCGGTCTTCCAGGGATTCAATCTTCCAAAGGACCCCTAAAGTGGACAAACATTCGCGACCTGTCACCACTTAACGCCGGCTACCGTTGCCGTGATGATTTCACTCTTTTTTGTCAGTGCCCTGACCTTGAAAGTGAAGGAAACGCCGTCGGAGGAGTATTTGATTCCGGCGGTGGGGTCCCACATCAGGCCGGCAATGTCCTGCGGCAGGTTTGCTGAAGGCAGTATTTCCCCCAGGGACTGGTAGTCGTATACATCTGTGTCACTGGGGTATTCACTGTTTGCGGAATTCGCTGCGTATATCATCAGGGCGGACCGAACCTGCCGGACGTTGGCGGCAGCCGTTTTCAGCGCGGTCGCGTCCTTCTGATTGTACATACTCTTGACAGGCTGGACCACATCCTCATCCATTGTCTTCCCGCACCCGAGCGGAAGAGAAAAGATGATGAGCACGGCACACAGCAATGTATTTTTACATGTTTTCATCTCTGGACACTGGACTCTGGACTATCTTTTACTTCTCCCGGCCCGAATGCGGGGCCTCCCTGTACGGGATGGGGATATACTGCACCGAGGGGCGTCTGGCCGAAGGCTGCGGGAAGAGGGTCATGTAGTGGAATACCTCCACTGGGACTCCGCCTGAGACGGGAAGACCGATCTCCTTGGCTTCGTCGAAGGCAATGGGGTAATCGTGGGTCCACTGTCCGCTTGTCAGCACCCTGGCCAGCTTGTGAGCTTCCGGCTTCTTCATTTTGCCCTCAAGGATCCTGGTAACATATCGGTTAACCTGTTTCATGGCCTTGCGGCTTATGTCCGCCAGGATGAGCGTCTCGTCGTCCACCTTGTCGACAGGTTTACTTTCCGAAGCGTGGATGATGGAGGCCGCGGGATATTTCCCCACCTGGGGGTCAACGGGCCCGAGGACCGCGTTTTCATCCATGCAGATCTCGTCGGCAGCCAGGGCCAGCAGGGTGCCGCCGGACATGGCGTAGTGGGGGATGAACACGGTTACCTTGGATGGATGCCCCAGGATGGCGTGGGCAATCTGCTCCGAAGCCAGCACCAGCCCACCTGGAGTGTGAAGGATGATGTCGATGGGAATGGAGTCGTCGGTCATCTTGATGGCCCGGATGACGTGTTCCGAATCCTGTATGTCAATATAGCGCATCAGGGGAAACCCGAAGAGGCTGAGGGTCTCCTGGCGGTGGATCAGGGCGATTACACGGCTGCCCCTGGAGTTTTCGATTTTCCGCAGGGTGCTGATCCTCCTGGATTCAAGAACTCGGCGCGCAACCAGCGGGGAGAAGGCAGAGATGAGGAAAAGTATCCAGATAATATTTAAAAAGCTCATGGGCTGTTCTCCCCTAAGGCCAAAGGACTTTGCTCCGGTTTATAGCGTTGGACCTTGGACGTTGGACCTTCTGTTTATGCGACCAGCACGGGGTTCCTCATCCTGGAGATGACCTCCCCGTAAGGTGGGTTGTGAAATATGGCGGATCCTGCCACGAGAATCCGGGCGCCCGCCTCGATGACATCTCCGGCATTTTCAGGTCGAATGCCGCCGTCTATCTCGATCTGAACATCCATCTTCAATTCATCGAGGAGGTTCGTCAGATCCCGCAGTTTTCCTAAACTCCCTGGAATAAATTTCTGGCCCCCGAATCCGGGGTTAACACTCATCAGGAGGATATAATCGACGAGATCGGTCGTGTAGCGCAGCTGATCCATGCCCGTGGCCGGGTTGAACACTATCCCTGCCTTGGCGCCGTTTTCCCTGATGAGGTTCAAGGACCGGTCCAGATGAGTACATGCCTCCTGGTGGACGCTTATCATGTCAGCGCCGGCGTCAGCGAAGGCTTCTATAAACCGGTCGGGGTTCTCAATCATGAGATGGCAATCGAAGGGCAGGTCGGTGCACTTCCTTAACGAGGACAAAACCACGGGACCGATGGTGATATTAGGCACGAAATGGCCGTCCATAATGTCAAGGTGGATGATGTCCGCTCCTGCCTCCTCCACAGCCTGTATCTCCTCGCACAGCCGGGAAAAGTCGGCGGAAAGGATGGATGGAGCAATGAGGACTTCCCCGCTTCTCATGATCTTCTCCAGCAAATGGTTTCCATCGTTGTGTCTGGCACACCCTGCTCTGGACCCTGGTCTCTGTTCCCCCCCCTTTCCCTTACTATCAGGGAACGTCTTTTTCCTCAAGCAGCGATCCGTCCACGTAGGCTCTCAGGATTCCGGTCCGAGGGACCGGGACGGGAATTGTCACTGAGGTTCCGGGCTCGATCATCTGGCTGAATACCTCCGAAGCCCCCTGCCCGGCGGACAGGACGAGCCGGAGGTGATGGGGAATGAAACCCGGTGGAGAGACATACTGATAAAGGACTATCGGAAATGTTTTACCGGGTTTTGGGAGGGTCGTGACGGTGAGGTTGACGGTCTGGCCCTCTTGAACGGCGCTACCGGGAAGGGGATGAGTTGCGGTGACGGTACCGGGTGGTAAGTCGGTGGATTCAATGTTATTGATACGACCGGCCTTCAGCCCCCAGGCCCGGATTGTTGCCAGAACGTCCTCCACCGGAAAACCGGTGAGGTCGGGGAGAAGATATGTCAGGACCGGTGCGCCCTCGCTGAGGAGGACATCCACTTCCTGGCCCCGGGCTGCGAATACCCCGGCAAGCGGCGCCTGGGAAATAACAGTACCAGAGTCGGTTTCGGCGAGATGAGCCCTTGCGACTTTTCCAACCTTGAGGCCGGATTGGGAGAGCTGGAGCTCAACCCTTCTCAGGCTCAGGCCTGCCAGATTCGGCACATGCACGGTACGGGTTCCCAGACTCATCACAACCCGGATGATACGGTTTTTCCTGGTTCTGACCCCGGCGTCAGGGTCCTGGGAGATTACATGTTCGGGCAGGACGGATGCGTCATAGTCAGTTGCGGCGATGCTGAGGCCCAACTTTTGTCGGCTCAGTATTTCGAGGGCGGCGCCCATTTCCTGGCCCTTCACGTCAGGAACGGTCACCTCTCCGCCGCGTGTCAGGAATGTGAATATCACCCAGGCGCTCAGGACCGTAACCAGAACCATCGCCGATGCCAACAGAAGAATCTTGCCCAGGATGCCGAAACGATTCATGAGGTTATCCCGCCCAGCGTGTTTTTTTAACCAGCATGGCCGCATAAAAACCATCGCAGTTATGTAATTGCGGCCAGGTTCTCAGCTCACCTCTGGACGTAAAAAGGCTCGGGCCCAGATCGCCGAAACGGACCCTGAGATCCTCCAGCATGAAATCGGCCTCCTCCAGGAACCTGGTCACGACCTCCTCGTTTTCCTCCTGAAGAATGGAACATGTCGAATAAAGAAGCCTTCCACCTGGAGCGAGACAGTCGCCGGCGGCCTTTAATAGCACGTTCTGCATGCGTATGAGATCTACGATGCCCTCAGGGTCTTTTCTCCATTTTCCCTCAGGGTGACGTCTTATAACGCCGGTGCCCGAGCAAGGTGCATCAAGGAGAATCTTGTCCGGCGGGCAGGAGAATAACCGGGGAAAACTTCGGACATCGGCGGCAAGAAGGTGTACCGAGTTGATCCCCAGACGGGCAAGGGCCTGTCTCGTCATCTGTTGTAGACGGCCGGAGCTCCGATCCACCGCGATGACTGAACCGCTGCCGCCCATAATCTGGGCAAGGTGGCCTGCTTTTCCCCCGGGGGCCGCACATGCGTCGACCATGATCTCCCCCGGTTCAGGATTCAGAAGAGGGGCAATCAGCTGGGCCCCCTCGTCCTGGACGGTACAACGTCCTTCCCGAAAGGGTGAAAGGGTCAGTGGTGCAATGCCTCTCTCGATCAAAATAGCATCGGGGGAGATGCGTCCGGGCCTGGCGGGCAAGCCAAGTAAATCCAGCTCCTCCAGAAGGCTGTCTCTGTCCGTTTTGAGGGTGTTGACCCTTATGGCCATGGGGCCCGGGTGGTTGGTTGCCTGGAGGATCCGGCGGGTTTCAGAAATTCCCCATTGGTCGATGAGGCGATCCACCAGCCAACGGGGCATTGAATTCACCAGTGACATGTGCCCCGCCGGATCCATCCCCGGGTCGGGCATGGAAGTCTGCGGAGCAGTGGAGGCCCGCCTGAGCACGGCGTTTACCAGCGGAGTTAACCCGGCGTATCTTGTCTTCTTGGTAGCGCGGACGATCTCATTCACAGCGGCGTGGATGGGGATTTTCTGAAGAAAAATGATCTGATATATACCGAGCCGCAGAAGGTTGCGAACCTGTTCAGGAAGCTGGTTTTTGGGTTTGTCCAGCAGGGCGTCTATGCGGTGATCAAGCAGAAGCCGATGGCGGACAACGCCCTGGGTCAGTTCCATTACAAGCGCCCTGTCCCTGGCGGACAGGAGGGAATGGGCGAAACTCCTCTCACGAATGGATTCGAGGGATGACTTCCCCTCCTCCCACTCGTCGAGGATCTTCCATGCCGAGTACCTTGCTCCCTCAGGAGGCCGTTTTCTGCCCGGCTTCGATTTCACTGGATATGGAATCCTCCTCAAGGAAATAGTTCAGGGCTTCTCTGACTTTCTGGACACTGACACGTGTATTGATGCACGGCCCCTCGGGCCTGTCCAGGAGAACGCCGATAACCGGAATGGGATAGGTGTCGGCAATGCCGCTTGAAAGATCCCTCTCACATGCGATTCCTACGATGAGCTGCGGCCTCGCCTCGATGACAACCCTCCGGGCAAGTGAACCGCCGGTGGCAACGGTCATCTGCACACCTATTGCCTCCGCTATTTTGGTCAATTCGGAGAAATCGCACTTTCCGCAATGCCTGCAGTTCTGCACGTCCGTCGTAATCCGGTAGGGGCAGACGTCCCTCTGAATGCAGTGCGGCATTAGAATAAGGATGCGCGTGGGGGGCGCCTTTCTGGTCTCCGATCTCACCAGTTCATTGTTGATCTCCACAAAGGACCGCCTGATGTCGTCCTTGGGGATGCCGAAGATTCGGCCGACCACCGTAATGACGGGCAGCATATAACGGATGAGTATCCCGCGCATCCATCTTGTGCCAGGCAGCACACGGCCGCGAAGAATTGTCAGAACGATGAGAATAATCCCCAGGCTGAAAAGGCTCAGAAGGCCGATGAAGAACCATCCGACGAGAACAGGAAGGTTCGACCCCAGGGTCTCAAACCCCTGGTACGGGAGGTACCAGAGAACGAAAAGGCCCACAGCGATAACCAGTTCGAGACCAAGAAGCAGACTCATGAAGAGGCGTTTTTTGGCCTTTGCCATCAGGAGCATTCCTCCCTGTCGACGGTCTGCATCACCCGCCCAGCCTCTCTCCGGGCATTGGGCGGTATCCGGAAATGAATTCGGTCGCGCCCATTTCCCGTTTGCCCTCGGGACACAGCCGGGAGACCATCAGCGACCCAGTACCGCAGGCGATTTCGATTCCGTCCTCCCCGGTGCGCATGATCGTCCCGGGTGGGGATCCCTTACCGGCCATGGGGACAGCCGCGGTGACACGAAGCCTCCTGCCGGCCCTGGTGGTAAAGGCTCCGGGCCACGGGAAAAAGCCCCGCATACGGGCGGCGATCGTCCTTGAATCCATGGACCAATTGATCCTCCCGTCCTTCCTGGTCAACATTGGTGCGTAGGTGGCGCGGCTGTCATCCTGCGGCTCAGGGCGCAGTTCACCCCCTGCCAGGGCGGGGATTCCTTCGAGCAGGGTTTCCGCGGCCAGGCAGGCAAGGCGTTTCCCCAGCTGTTCGGATGTCTCATTCGGTCCTATCTCCACATTCTTCTGCAGGAGGATCGGTCCGGTATCCATCCCCTCGTCCATCTGCATGAGAGTGACTCCGGTGGCAGTATATCCCCTGGCAATGGCCCATTGGATGGGCGCGGCTCCCCGGAGTTCGGGAAGAAGGGAGGTGTGTATGTTGATACATCCCAGGCGGGGGATTGCAAGGACCTCGGGGGGAAGTATTTTCCCGTAGGCCATGACCACAACAAGGTCCGGATGAAGATCGAGGAGGAATGCCTGAAAATTTTTATCCCTGACGCTTGAGGGGGTCACAGGTTCAAAACCCAACTGCAGCGCCCTCAAGGCCACGGGAGAAGATACTACTTTTAATCCCCGCCCTTTTTTTCGAGGGGGCTGGGTTACAACGCCCACAAGGTCTCCGGAAGCGAAGGTCGCCTCCAGCGCAGGGACGGCAAGCCCGGGGCTGCCCATGAACAGAAGGCGCATCAGGCCTCCTGGGCCAGAATCTTCCGGACCTTTCTCCGGTAAAGATCACGCCTGACAGGCGATGCGTAATCCATGATAACGCGTCCCTCGAGGTGGTCAAGCTCATGCTGGATAGCCACAGCGAGAAGCCCATCGGCCTCCAGGGTCACGGGCGTTCCCTCCAGATCCTGAAAGATGACCCGCACTGTATTGGCCCTGTCGATCTCCACAGAAAGCTCAGGGAAGCTGAGACAGCCTTCCTCAAAGGAGATGGAGCCCTCGGAATGGACAATTTCAGGGTTGAGAAGGAAATAGGGGACCTCATCGCCGGTTGAGCCGGTGATGTCCAGAACCACCATCCGTACGCATTCGCCAACCTGTGGAGCGGCCAGCCCGATACCGGGAGCGTTGTACATGGTTTCGAGCAGGTCGCCGGCGAGTTTCCGGATAAAATCTGTCGCCGGTTCGGCCTTTGAACAGATATTCCGGAGGACAGGGTCCGGAAACGTCCTGATGGGCAATATCGCCATTGGTAACCTCCGTACGGGTATCTTAACCCACCTGACGGGCAAGTCAATGTTCTCGGGAACGATCTGAAAGTTTGACCGGGCTTCCCGGCGGGTGGTATCATCCTGGTTTGAGGTTTGAGGTTTGAGGTTTGAGGCTTGCCAACCAAAGTTTTACAGATGCTCCGAGAGCGAAGGCGGATGATCATGAGTGATGAAAGGAGCGCAAGATGACGGTGGAATGGAGTGGGATCCTTGCCCAACTCAAGATTTTGAAAGATGTCGGGGGAAAGAACAATGTGCCGGAGATCAGCGAAGCGGTCATGGAACTTCAGCGGATGATCATTGAACTGCAGGAGGATTCCATCAGGTTGCTCGGCGAGATCGATCGATTGAAAAAGGATAAGGATCTCCCGGGAAAGCTTTCCTTTATGGGCCCCTACGCCTTTCTGGAGGGAGATACTGAACCCCATTGCCGAAGATGCTATGATGTCAGTAGAAGGCTGGTCCATATGGGGAAGAGTCAGCGCATCGGATTGGGCGGCAGACCGGGCAGGATGTGTCCTGAGTGCAAGGGGTTTTTCAGGGAGTAGACGGGCCGCGGGTGACCTACATCATATTGTAGGGGTCCACCCTCACATGGATTCTTATCCCCGGAAAGCGAAAGGCCCCTGTTTTTTTCAGGGCAGCGGAGAGGTGCCGGTGGCTGTCGGCGAGAAGAAGAAAATGCCATCGATGCCGGTTTTGGATCTTGGGAAGGGGGGCTGGAGACGGACCAAGGATGCGTATACCGTCCGCCTGCGGAATGCTGGAGACGAGTTCACCAATGGCCGCCGCCACCTTCTTTTCAGAGATCCCGTCCAGAATAATCCGACCCATCCGCTTAAATGGCGGATAGCCGAACTCCTTCCTTATGGCAATCTCGGTCCTGTAAAAGACGCTATAGTCCTGGTCCAGGGCCGCTACAACGGCGTAATGTTTCGGGGAGTAGGACTGCACGATGACCCTGCCCCTTGTGCCGCCCCTTCCGGATCGTCCTGAAACCTGGGTGATGAGCTGGAAGGTCCTTTCCGCTGCCCTGAAATCCGGAAAATCCAGAGCCTGTTCGGCGTTGAGGATGCCCACAAGCGTTACCCCGGGAAAATCGTGGCCCTTTGCCAGGATCTGTGTCCCCACCAGGACCTGGATCTCACCACTGTCCATGCGCCTGAAAATATCCTCCAGGGTGCCCCGTTTTTCCATTTTATCCCTGTCCAGCCGTTCGACTACGGCATCCGGTAAAATAGACTGGAGGACCTCCTCTATCCGCTGTGTTCCGGTCCCTACGGGGGCAACCCGCTTTCCTCCGCACGATGGGCAGATAGACAGAGGGGCCTGAACGTGACCGCAATAGTGGCATAGCATTCCCCTGGAGCGATGGTAGGTGAGGGTAACGCTGCAGTTGGGGCAGGCCAGGGTAAAGTTGCACTCAGGACAAAGGAGGAATGGCGCAAAGCCGCGACGATTCAGGAAGATGATCGACTGCTCCCCACGCTTCACCGTGTCCTGAAGCTCTGAGAGCAGTTTTGCCGAAAGAAAGGGATGAGCCGAACGGTCCAACTTGGGGTCCGCCATGTTGACCAACTCGATGCCGGGATTTTCAGAAGCAGTGGCTCTATCGGGGAGAACAGCGAGGCGGTATCGTCCGGTTTCGGCGTTTCGGTACGATTCGAGCGACGGAGTTGCGGAACCAAGGATAACCGGAATGCCCTCCAGCTGGCCCCTTTTGACGGCCACATCTCTTGCATTGTAGCTCGGGGCTTCTTCCTGACGATAGGATGAATCGTGCTCCTCGTCCACAATGATGAGGCCCAGGTCGGGGACTGGGGCGAAAACACCCGAGCGCACGCCAACGGCCAGCCTGGCTCGGCCGGAAGCCAGCGCCTCCCACGCATTTCTTCTTTCCCCATCCGGAACGCCGCTGTGAAAAACGGCAACCTTGCCCGGGGCCATGGTGTCCAGGCGGGCGGTGAGAAGAGGGGTCAGGGCGATCTCCGGCACAAGCAGGAGGACCCCCCGCCCACTATCGAGCAGCTTTCGGGCGGCCCTGAGATAGACCTCTGTTTTTCCGGACCCGGTGATGCCATGCAGGAGGGTGACGCTGAATCCGGCCTCGTCGATGGATTCCAGGATGCCCTTCAGGGCCTTAGACTGATGGGGGGTCAGTTCCAGGACCTTCTGTTCGACACGGATGCGTCTGAGCGCCGGCACACCTCCGGGCGGCCCTGTTGCGGAAGGCAGGACTGTCTCAATGAGACCGATTTCAATGGCCTCATCGATCTTTCCGGTGTCGGTCCTGTCATCCAGGTAGGTAGATGTCCTTGGCCCCCTGGAAAGCAGCTCCAGGAGCCGATCAAAAGGGCCTTCTTCATGGCGTTCACGGACCTCTTTTCCCACGGTAGTGAGGCGGAATTTTGCGCCACGATTGCGCTCTTGGGGCGGTAGAAACATCCTGAGGATAAGGCCCAACGGAGAATGATAGTACCCCGCCGTCCACCGTGCCAGTTCAAGAAGTCCCGGATCCAGGGAGGGGGCGCCGGTCAGGGCCAGCAGGCTGCGGGCCTTTACAGGGGAGCTGTCCGCCAGGTCCACCACAACGCAGGTGATAGTCCTTTTCCCGAAAGGCGCCAGCACCACCGCGCCGGGCTGAATGCAATCCTCAAGGTGGTCCGGGATTCGATAGTAGAAGGTATCATCAACAGGACGTGGGACGGCAACCCGGACAAACCGGGCTTTCATCGGGACGGAGCATCCGGTTTGGACGAGGAAAGACGTTCGATATATTCAAGGTTTCCGTCGATTCTGACCGCCGTCCTGGAAGGGTAGCTCATACCTTTTGTCAGCAGAACAGGATTCAGGTACAGGCATGTGACCCACCTCCCGGTCTCCATGAGGACCTCGGCACGCAGCGGATAAAGATCCTTCTTCCTGATCCAGAGGCGTGTGCCTCTGCCCTCCACCAGGTAGCAGATTGTGCCATCGAGCCTGACATAGTTGACATTTGAATCCCCGGCAAAAAGTGAAGGAAGAATGGATTGCAGGTCCCGGGCGCCGGCTGTGAGGAACGGGAATGGAAGATAGCCCGCAAGCAGCGCGGTATGCCGGCCTACCGGTTCGTCACCCGGCCTCATGGGAACGGTGACAAGCTTATCCTGCAGGAGGTGCCCTTCAACGTCCTCCAGAGCAACTGAAACCTGGACAGTTTTGACCCTCTGGAAGTGGGATGACATCCTTTCAATCAGGTCAGCGGCAGGTGGGACGTATGCGCTGCACACGGATGGAATCAGGGTCAATATGATGATGGCTAGCAGCTTCACTTATCGTCCGTCCTTTCCTTGAAACACGCCAGATAGCGTGAGGCAAGGTCCTCCGGATCGGGGAAATCGAGGGCCTTGCTGAACTCGATGAGAAAACCTCTCAGATAAACCGGCGCAGGCAGGAGATCGTAGGCTTCCCTCTCGATGCTCTCCAGATAGGTCGAACGGATCCGCGTAATTCTGGAAATATCCTTCAGGGTCAGGCCCATATCCTCACGGCGCCTGCGGATGTAGCTTCCGATGGCGTCTACAGGAAACTCCTCACCCGTATCCGACCTGATGACAACTCTGGACGGCGGCTCGAATAGCGGGAGGGACTCACTGCGGGAGATATCACGTGAGATGTGGAGATAGGCCCTTTCGATCTTCTGAAGCGTCTCCTCCCGCTCCTCTTCAGTCATGAGAGAGTAGGTGGCCAGCGAACTCGGTGAGTAAAGAGCTTTCATCCTTTCGTAGGCATTGGCGGCCTCGGCGGAACCGGTGCTTTCCTTGTTCAGGCCCAGGAGCTCGTAGTCCTCCGTTGTGGCCATGTCTTTCAAGGACGATCTCCGGGCGGCAGCATGAGGTTTCGGACTATGCCATGGATAGCGTGGGAAAAAGGACACGCAGCATATGCGTCGATCACAGGTTTTTTCAGCCGGATGGCCTTTCGAACGCACTCATCCTCGTCAATGGCGCCCACTGGCCGGATATCGATACCGAAGTAATCCCGGCAGGCGATGGAGATGTTCCGTCCGAGATCCCTTTCGTCCAGCTTGCGCAACTGGTTGATTATTACGTTTGGCCGGAAGTTGTCGGCCTCCCTCTGGAGCGCCCGTCCGGCCTCAGGGTCGATCTCGAAAACATTTTTGATGAGTGTGCGCGGGGACTGGATACCCCGGGCGACCTTCTCTTCCATGGCTCTGTCGACGGCCTGGGCCACCCCGGATTTTCTGGTGGCCCTCTTGAGTTTCCTGTAAAAGGCTGCCTTGATAAAATGATACACGTTTTCGACCGATGTGGGCTCAGGGAGGACCACCAGTATCCCCTCCTGTGCGACGAGAAAAAAGTCCAGGATGTTGAAGGTTGTTCCCGATCCCAGGTCCAGGAGGATGTAATCCACGTCCAGGTTGTGCAGGTGGCGAAGGATCTTCTCCTTCTGCGTGTGCTTTGGGTTCGCCATCTCCATGAGCGCCCTGGACCCGCTGATAAGCCACAGGTTGGGGATGGGTGTCGGTGTCATGATGTCGGTGAGGTTCGGGACCTTGCGGCAGAGAAAGTCGGTCAGCGTGCGTTTCGGGGTAGGCATCCCGATGACCGTGTGGAGATTGGCGCCCCCCAGGTCAGCGTCCATGGCAACGCAGCGTTTGCCGATCCGGGCAAGGTGGATGGCCATGTTGGCGGTTATCACCGACTTGCCCACCCCTCCCTTGCCTCCGCCTATGGCCCAGATGCAGGGTCCACGTGCATGAGAGTCGAGAGGGGGTGTGTCGAACATCCTTTTATCCTTCCTCAGTCGCCATGATTGTATAAAACCAGGCCGGTGAGAAGCTTTGGGAAAAAGAAGGTGGATTTTTGCGGCATTCTTTCCCGTGCGGAGGTGACGGCCACGAGATCCTTCATGTCGGTGGAATGCATGATGACGAGTACCTGCCCTTCAACCTTGGCCTTTTCCATGGCCCGGATGACATCCTTGAAGTATTCAAGGTGCTCCTGGTGGTTTATCTGCTCCGGCGTCATCCCAAGGCACCTCATCATGACGAGTTGTTCGGCAAGCGTAACGTCCAGTTCCCGGACCGGTTTTGAAAGGCCGGGAATCTCCCGGGCGAGATCTATTCCATCCCGCATCCGGGCCCGCACAAAGGAGTCATTGCCGGGGTCATACAGGAGAAAACCACGCCCTTCCATGCTTTTTGGTGGTGAACCGGCACGAATGGCCGACTCGACCCCGGGTTCAACGGGCGTTATCTCGAAAAACTTCGCGAGGCAGTCTGAAAACCTGGAAAACTCAAAATCCTCGAATCCGTACAAAAGCCTGTGGGTAGGGAGAATTGCCAGGCCAGGATCCTCCATGCCGATGAGAGCCATCATGAGGAAGTTATAGCCCCTTTCGGGGGTCGGATCAGGATCTGTGGCGGCCATCTCCTGCGCGTATGCCAAGGCCGTTTCGTAGCGATGGTGTCCATCGGCGATGTAGAAATCACGGTCCGACAGGAGGGCCGAAAGCCGGGCTAATATCTCCGGATCCCCGATTACCCACATCCTTCTCCCGATTCCGTCTCCATCGGTAATGTCTACATCCGGCGTGGAAGCGAACGTCCCTGAAAGGGTGTCCTTGACCACTGCGGCGTCACCGTCGAACAGGGCGAATACCTGACTCAGGTTGGCCCTGAATGCCTTAATGACGCGGAGGCGGTCCTCCCTGGGGCCCTTGTGTGTTCTTTCGTGGGGATGGATGCGCCCGGTGTCAAGGGGCTCGAGGCGGACCCGGCCGATAATTCCCCAGCGCCTGCGAGAGGTGTGCTCCCCGGGCAGCAGGAAGGAGTCCTCTATCAGGTAGTACCTTGGCGAAGAGTCCCGAATCAGGGTTCCATCCGACATCCACCGGCCCATGAGATGGGCGTCCTGAGTATAATCACCGGCCTGGCCGGGGCTGTCGCCCAGTATGAGTCTGACGCAATTCCGGTCGTGGCGCGAGAGGAGATCCGCGTGTTTGGCGGAGTCGATGACGTCGTAGGGGGGTGCGACGACCTTTGCGAAATCCTTTATTTTTTCGGGATTGTAGCGAACCCCCGGGAAGGGGCGAATCTCAGGCATCTGTTGTCTCCTGACTTAAGATGGACTTTTCACGATCCTGTCAATTTAGTCAAGATAGCATTTGCCCATTCCCTGTTCAAGGGCAGGAAAGGGATTCAAAGCCCCTTCCTGCCGCCTGTCCTGAACGGCCGCAGGGTGATCAGCCCCAACGTTAAATTTGTGGAAATCCTTGCGATTAAGGTGTACACAAAAGTGTGCATTACGCACAACTCCTTGAAACAAAAGAAAAAATCGATGTTCATGCAGCTCTGGGATGTCAAACCTGCACATGTATGTATGCAGATTGAGATATCAGGCTGATTCATCAATCTGAAATTATCATGAATAACAAAGGGTTATCCGCTGTTGTAGCTGGTGGCACGATAATTGATCAAGACTTTGGTTTCGTTTCAGCGAACGTTACATTACGGGTGCGACATTTTTCACCGACTGATGAGCGCCGATCCGGGATTTATAGCCATAAGTAACCGTATTTTAAAAATAATTAACATATTGCCTTGCAAATACGAGATCCGGCGTGTCTCACCCGGGTGTTTGTCTTTTTACCCTGTATTCAGGGCAAACCCCAGGTTGTACAAGGGTTTTTTCGATAAAACGTATTCGGCACGCCTTCTGCTAACTACGACGTTGGCGAGGAGGTACAAACTCATCCATCGCAACCAGGAAATAGCAGATATGTCAGACGAAGGCGTCACACGGATAGTGGGGATGAAGGATGAACTTGCCTGTGGGGGTCCAGATTGAGCGATATTATAAGTTTTACAGGCCGACAGGCCGTTGATGTACCGAAGAAATGTCAGGATCCCTGGGGTGGGACCCTGCCGCAGCTGTGCGTTCGTCTGGACGAACTCCATCTCCTGGCGGAAAGAGAATTTCTCTCTGTCGGGTCCCGTCTCGTGGAATTCTCAGATAGAGCCGGGAAAATTTCTGAAATGGCGCTGTCGGCGGCCGGAGTCGTATCGGGGGACGAGGTGCGGGGATCTATTGCAGGAATCCGGGCTATGATTGAAAAGATTCATCAGTATCTGAGGGAGGCCGAAGACGAGGCGGCACTCAATCTTCAGGTTCTTGAAACAATATTGGTGTTCCTTGACGGTATACGTAAGAATCTGACCGCGCTGAAAGAAACGGCCGGCAAACTCAGAATGCTTGGGCTAACTACCAAAATCCAGAGCATCCGGACGGGCAGCGACCGTGCCGGTTTCATGGATCTCGGAGAGGAGATTTCCCTTCTATCCGCGGAAATCGCATCTGTAACCGCAGATCTTATGGACGAATCAGGGAAGCTCTTCGACTTTGTCAGTTCTGTACATACAAAGGTCAAGGCGCTGGCTGTGGCGCAGCAACAGCAGGTATCCCTGATCATCAGTGGATCCACGACGGTGCTCGATTCACTTGAAAGGCTGAGCATGAAGTCCAGCGACAATGCCCGGCAGATTGTGGATGGAGCCGGGAAAATACGGGAGAATATCGCCGGCGTCGTGGTCTCCATGCAATATCAGGATATCGGTTGCCAGGTATTGGAAAAAGTCCGGAATGTTCTGGCCGGGTTCTGCAGTCCTGCTGCAGAACTGGCCTCCGGCGAGGGTGAGTGTCGTCTGGACATCCTGATCGCCAGACAGAGCGTCGGGCAATCTCGGACTCTTCTGGGGATCAGGGACAAGATGGCGGAATCCATGGAGAACGTTATCAGCAGCCTACAGCTTGTCGTAGCGCATGTTGACGAAATGTCGAAAGTCGCTGCCATGGTGCAAAGAAACAGTTCCACTTTCCTGAGGGACCTTGGCACGGGGATGTCCTCGGTGACCGATTTCCTGTCCAGGGTGATGGCCTCCAACAGGGCGATGTCCGAAAACATGACCTCTTTTGCCGACACAGTGAACAGCATGTCCAAATTCATTGGAGATTTCGAACGAATCAGTGAAGAGGTGGAACTTATCGCCGTCAACGCCAGTATCAAGGCGGCCCAGACCGGCAGCGAGGCTCTCGGTATGGGAGTAATCGCCAGGGCAATTCAGAAGACCGCGGAGGAGTCCAACCTCTACAGGGGATCGCTTCTGCATGATCTCGACGAAGCTTCCGCATTGGCCGGAAGGATAAGGCAGGATATCGAGACAACGGCAAAGGGGAAAGAGGCCCGGTTGGATCAGATGATACGGGACTTGGGGGTATTCCTTGACGCGCTGCGATACAGGCAGGAGAAGGTTATGTCCCTCCTTGAACAGCTCGATTCAGGAGGAAAGGCCTTTTCGCATGATATTGATGCGACGATCAACGGAATTTCAATACATAACACAATCGGCATTGTAATCGATGATGTGTCGATGAAGCTTCAGAGAATTGCCGGACAGATCCTTGAGGAAGCCGGCTGTGCCAATCCCGATGAGCCTTACGATGAAATTGCCGATGTCGGCCTTGGCGAGTTGCCGGGCAGAGGGGATATTGAGTTTTTCTGACCGCTTCAGCACATGGAAGATAAAAGAAGGTGCCTATGAAAAAATTGTTGAAAAAGGGCAAGGGGAAAATGATCATCAACCTCTCCGGGGAATTGACCATTTTTAACATCGGAAAGATCAGGGAAGCTCTTCTGGATGCCCTGGAAGACAGTCCCGTGGTAGAGTTGAAATTCGGCAGGATCAACGCTTTGGACCTTTCCTTCATCCAGCTTCTTCACTCAGCCCATCTCACTGCTATCGAGAGAAAAAAGAACCTTGTGGTTCACGGTGGGGAGCTGCCTGAATTGGTCAAGAAATTCTCCACCAGGACCGGATTCGACAGGACCAGCGCATTTTTCGCCGATTATTGCAACTTGTCCGTTCAGGGCAATCAAGGGTAGGAGGATCCCGATGGGGAAGAAGATAATGACCGTCGATGATTCGGCCAGCATCCGGATGATGGTAAAATTTACGCTCAAGGATGCCGGATACGATGTTTTTGAAGCGGAGAATGGAGTGGAAGCCCTGGAAAAACTCGACGGCAGTCAGATCCAGATGGTCATTGTGGACGTTAACATGCCGAAAATGGACGGGATAGAACTGGTCAGGCGGCTCCGATCAGATCCGAACTACAGGTATATCCCCATTATAATTCTCACAACCGAATCACAGGAGCTAAAGAAGCAGGAAGGCCGTGACGCAGGTGCTACGGGCTGGATCGTTAAACCATTCAAGCCGCAACAGCTCCTCGATGTTGTCAGAAAGGTTCTTGGCTGATGGAGGAATTCGCGCAGGTATTAATGGAAACATTCAAGGAGGAGGCCGCTGAGTTGATGGCGGAGCTGGAGTCTGCCCTCCTCGAACTGGAGGATTCCTCCGAGGACATGGAGTTGGTGAACAGGGTCTTCAGAGCCCTGCACACCCTGAAGGGAAATGGAGCCATGTTCGGGTTCGACGGTGTCTCAGCGCTTTCCCACCACATAGAGTCGGTTTACAACCTGGTGCGCGAAGGCACGATGCCCGTGACAAAAGAACTGCTCGATCTTACATTCACCGCCAGGGATATAATCACATCCATGATTCAGCATCCCGATGATATCGACGATGAGATGGAAAAGATTTCATCGGATCTGGCTGAGATGTTTCAGAAGTTGGCGGGGGCCACAACGCTGGGCGATCACCTGGAAGGGGCATCGGAGGAGGTCAAAAAACGCGCCGGGGCAGCCTCCGCCGGGTTGCGTACATACAGAATTCGGTTCAAGCCCGCACCAGAGATCTTTCTTACCGGAACCAACCTTGCGGCTCTCCTTGATGAACTTGGGTCCATGGGCCAATGCCGGCCGATTGCCCATCTCCAGGATATCCCGGATCTTGATGGGTACGATCCGGAAACCTGCTACGTCCGGTGGGATATCATCCTCATCACCTCCCGGCCAAGAGAGGAGATACGGTCCGTCTTTATCTTTCTGGAGGACCGCTGCGATCTTACTATTGACATCATCGATGATGGACTGATCGATTCATCTGCGGAAGAAAAACGCCTTGGAGAAATTCTTGTCGAAAGAGGAGATCTGAACCGGGAGGATCTGGAAGACGTTCTTAAGGGCCGCAAACCGCTCGGGCAGGAGCTCCTGGACAGGAATCTCGTGGGGGAGGAGGATCTGCGCACATCTCTTATGGAGCAGCAGGTCGTCAGGAACGCGCGGAGAAGGCGTCAGGAGGATGAATCCGTTTCGAGTATTCGCGTGGCGTCCGCCAAGCTCGACACCCTGGTTGACCTTGTGGGCGAACTGGTTACAGTCCAGGCCAGGCTCAGTCAGACTGCGGACGACAGGAACGATCCTGAACTCTCATCCATCTCCGAAATGGTTGAGCGTCTTACCTGGGAGCTTCGAGATGGCACCTTTGCCATCCGCATGATTCCTTTCGGCACGACCTTCAGCCGATTCAGGAGACTGGTCAGAGACCTGTCTTCTGAAATGAAAAAGGAGGTGGAACTGGTTACAGAGGGAGGGGAGACGGAACTGGACAAGACCGTTATTGAAAGGCTCAATGACCCCCTTGTCCATCTGATCAGAAACTGTGTGGACCACGGCATCGAACCCCCGGATATCCGGAAAACCCTGGGAAAGCCACCGGCCGGAAAGATCTATCTCTCTGCGTTGCATTCAGGGGCGGATGTCGTAATCAGGATCAGCGACGATGGAAGCGGACTGGACGAGGAGGCCATAAAGAACAGGGCGTTGAAGAAAGGACTCGCGGCGTCAAATTCCGAGCTGCCGCGCCATGAACTTCTTTCCCTGATCTTTTCACCGGGTTTTTCCACGGCCACGGAGGTTACCAGCGTGTCCGGAAGAGGCGTTGGCCTGGATGTGGTGAATCGGTCCGTCGAGAAATTGAGGGGATCCATCGAGATCGACAGCATCCCGGGACAGGGGACAACATTCACCATACGGCTTCCCCTGACCCTGGCCATCATCGAAGGGCTGCTGGTGGACATCGGAGATGAAAAGTATGTCGTGCCACTGTCGGAAGTGGTGGAGTGCGTGGAACTGAAGGCTGAGGATGCGGCCGTAAATCACGGAAGTGACCTGGCGGTCGTCAGGGGGGATCTTATCCCCTACATTCGGCTCAGGGAAACCTTCAAGGTGGCGGGGGAGAGGCCCAGGATCGAGCAGATCGTTCTCACTGCCATTCATGGGAATCGGATCGGATTCGTTGTAGACCGTGTCATTGGTGAACAGCAGACGGTTATCAAGTCTCTGGGTAAATTCTACCGCTCTGTGGATGGTATTTCAGGCGCCACCATTCTCGGAGACGGTTCTGTGGCCCTGATCCTGGACGTTCCGCGGATAATGGCCAAAGTGGAATCCAGGTCGGGTTGACTTGCTGGTGCCGGGTGAATTTCCCATTTTAACCCACTGAACAGGAGGAAGGGACTATGAAGAGGGTCATGGTTTTAGTGAGTGTCTTGGCGTTGGTTCTGATGATCGCGGGGGTGGCCTTTGCCGAGAAGGCTCCGCAATCGGTGTATGATCTGGCTGCCTCCACGTTGGCTGACGTAGGTCATGACCCTGTTATTGTCAAGGCGGTGAGGGTGGACAATGCCAAGGTGGAGACCCTTGCCGATATCAAGGCGATGGATGCGAAATGGAAGGCCACAGCCGGCATTGCGGATTACATGAAAGCGATGATGGACAATGAGTGCGGGAAGTACATCTCCCGG